>JAITNO010000095.1 GCA_031290405.1 Spirochaetaceae bacterium | reverse complement strand
GGACAGGTTGAAAATGGGAATGACATGGTTTTCCACGTTGTCGGAGACGCAGCCGGCGCCGGGCGGTGGCGATCAAACCAACGCCTTCGCGTGGGGCGTGCCGGAGGACAAGGTGATGGCTCTGGGGCCGCTGAACGCCAGGTGCGCCGCGGCGTGGGACGCTACCGTTGCTTTCGATTCGCAAGGGGGAAGCGCGGTCGCCGCCCAAACCGTCGCGGCGGGCGGCGTCGCGCCCTACCATGCGGAGCCGGTAAAGGCGGGGGCCTTCTTTGTCTATACAGGACGCCGCCTCCATAGCCAAATACGGCAGCGGCGGCGACATCATCGAAAACGGCCTTGACATCGACGCGACGCTTAAGGCCACAACGAGAGAGAAGCCGCCCGTGGGGCCGGCGGATGAAACCGTATTTTACACCGCTTGCGCGGTGATAAAAGAACATACCCGTAGGGTGTGTATACAACTAAAGCCGCGCGGGCTTTAAGCGCGAAAGGAATTATTATGAAAAAAACAAATTGTTTTTTGAAAGACGGTTTGAAGCGGGCGCTTCAAACCGCGTGCGGGTTGTCGCTCTTGTTGGCGGCATCTCTGTTCAGCGGGTGCGCCACCGGCGGCCCGGGCAACAGAGACCCCAATGCCACGCCCGGGTCGCTAACGGTAAGCGGCATTCCGGCCAACTACGAGGGCCAGTTCGCTCAGGCGGAAATTGTCTCCACGGACCCGGACGACAAGTCGCTGTTCCAGAAACAGACGCTTGGACATGACGGCGAACTCACGCTGGCTGTGGGCGACGAGACGGTCGTACGGAATGGCGAAGTCGCGTTGCCGCTCTACGACGATGCGGCAACCTCCGGGGCGTATCTCGGTTACACTGGCAGCGATTCCCGCGTCGTCAAACTCAGCATCGGAAGCGCCGGATTTTTCGGCAAAAAACGCCTTTTCGTATTTAAAGAAAAAGTAACGTTTGCGAACGGCGCGGCAAAGGCGTCGTTTAATGATTCGGTTGAGGCGCTTACGTCGCTCACCATCACCATCACCGGCGTTCCTTCAGAGTATTACAACGAAAGCGGCAATGAACGCATACAAATCTTTTCTAACGCCAGTAGTTTTGCCGGCAATAAACCTCCGAAAGGAACCTTCATAAGAACCTACGGCGGCATTGGCGTTACGGACGGTTTAACCATTTCCTTGAACCCCAATGGCTCTGCCCTGGTCGGTACGGCGGGCGTCGGTTACTACACGGGCGGCCCGATAGATGTTGGCATCACCGCAACTGCAAAGGATTCTGTTCACAACATTGTGTTCAGAGGAGTAGTGTTCACGGACGGTAAAGCCACCGTGCCCTTCCAACAAGGCGTCAAGCTAAGCCAGACGCCGCTGCCTAAAAAATGACGGAACTCCGGTGACAGACGCCGGCGCGGCGCCCAGCCACAGCAGGCGGCCTCCTTCGGGGGGCCGCTTTTTTTGTGGGGCGGGGGGGCCGCAGGCGCCATTACCGCGACAATTAACGGAAGCAGCGACACCGGAACCGGAGGCTCGGTAGGCGTTCCCCAATCGGCCAACGACGGATGCATAAGCGGTGCGATGTACATCAACACCCCCAAAATCGAAAACTGCGTCGCCCTCAACAGCAGCGTAAGCGCCGTTGACACCGGAACAGGCGGCGCTCTCAAAGCTTTTCGCATCGCGGGAAAAGTTGACGGCGCCATCGCAACCAACATCGCATGGTCATCAATGCCGATAACAGGCGGCGCAGTCAACGACAAAACAGCAAGCGGACAAGAGGCTCGGACTGCGCGGCAACACCGGCGCAAAGCGCCTTCGCCGCCTTCGGCTGGGACTTTGCCTCAGTCTGGGAAATGCCCGGCGATTACTCCGCGTTCAGGTGGTGAAAGGTATGAGGTATTGAAATGAGAGAGAGCAGCTATCGAAAAATAATGCGGGACGGAGGGTCTCCGACGGAGTTTCCCCTCCGCCCCGCAAGCGTGGGCTGGCAACCTTACATTTCTTCCATTACTTTGCCGCAGCAAAGTGGAATCTCGTCGCCCTTTTTTAGAGCGATAGTCTTGTTGCAGATATTGCAATAGACCTCGCAATCTTCTGTTGCATACTTCGGCGTATACTTTGTCATAATAATTTCCTCCAATTGAAATAATAATGATAGTTGTTATTATAGTATAAAGGTTAAGAATTCTTGTCAAGTATTTTTTTACTTTGTGTGTCCGCCCCTAAAAGCGGGGCATTTGCAACCAGTCTGAACTCATAATGATCCTCAAAAAAAAATAAAAATTGATTATTGGAAGTTATAACTTTCGGCTTGGAAGGTATAGCTTTTGACTTGGAAGTCGAGCTGTCCATAGCGTCTGTTGGGGCGTCCAGGCCGCGCGTTGCGCTCCAAGGCCGCTGCAAAAAAACGCCGGAGGGCACTGTAAAACTAATAAGCGAAGTAGTGGATTGCGGAGTCGACGAAGTTGAGGAGTTTCGCTTTTTGGAATTCGGAGCGGTCGCCGATGGGGGAAAGGTATTCCCTCCAAAGATCCAGGAAGTTCGCGATCGTTTTTTTATCGAGCGGGAGCTTTTTGTTGATGAGGGTCAGCTCGCTGTCCCTGTCGCGGAGTATCGTTGCGCCGGAAAAGATCACGCGGACTTCGCTCAAAAAGTCTTTTTGTATGCGGGCGAGGAATACGGCGAACCCGTTGCCGGTGTCTCCCGATTCTTTCGCGCTAAAGTCGCGGCAAAGGGTGTAGTTCCATGTTTCGAGGGGGACCCTCAAACGGGCAAGGCATTCCTTTGCTTGGAAGCCGCCGTCCTTTTCCGGCGGCGAGGAAAACTGAGCCGCGCTTACCCAGCGGCTTGAAGCCGCCCGGCGGAGTTCGTATCGCGCGTCGAGGGCGACGAGTCCGGCGATGACCGGCTCGGGCGTGCTCCGCCTGCAAATGCAGCCGCCTATGGTTGTTATGTTTCGCAAGAGGAGGCTCTGCGTGCTCCTCAGCGAGAGGACGAGCGCTTCGGGAACGATTTTTCCCAGCCCGGCAATCCGGCTTAAGCTTACCATCGCCCCGATTTCCAAGTAACGTTCGGTTCTGGTTATGCGCCGCAGCTCGGCGATGCCGTAGAGTGAGACAAGGGGGGTCGGCAGGAAAAACAATTCGCCCGTTTGCTTTTGCATCCACGAGGCTCCCCCCGAAAAGAGGGTCGCGTCGGGGTTCCTGTCCACATCATTCAAAAGCTCGTTCACCGAATCTGGATAAAATATGTGTTTAGAGCTTTCCATCAGTCTTTCTCCTTTTCTTGACCTCTATCGCCGCGAGGATGCCGTTGACGAGGGTTTCCGAATCGGTGCACCTGCACTTGATGCTGTCAAAGGCGGCGGCAATCTCTTCCCGGCTGAGGATGTGCTTTTTTCGCAAGAGCGAGGCGCCGATGAAGATCTTCCCCGCCCGGCAATAGTCGCAAATGCCGGCGCCTGATTCCTTAAAGCCTTCGGCAAGGTCCTGATACTCTTCGCTCTGCATAAAGCCTTCGATTGTTACGACCTTGCTCCCATTAAGACGGAACGCGGGGATAAGGCAGGAGGGGCTTACCGTGTTGTTAAAGAGCACTGTGCAGGCGCCGCAAAACCCGCTGTGGCACGCCGACTTTGTTCCCGTCAGGGTAAACTCTTCGCGGAGTATGTCGACGAGCCTCTGGTTCGGCTCAACCTTGGTGGCGACGGTTTCGCCGTTCAAAATAAAAGTCGCCGTCACGCTCCCCCCTCCTCCCCCGCTTTCTTGTCGGCCGACTCTTCCTGTCTGCTGACGATATTCATCACGCGCCAAATGTCCTGCCCCGTTATCGGGATGCGTTCAAAATGATGATCGACCGCCTGACTTATCGCCTGCGTGTACGCCGCGGGGACGACGCAGAAGGGGAGCGACTCGAGGTCGTCCTCGTTTTGGGCGCCCTTTTCCGGCTCTTCGATAAAGTCGATGCTGATAGGCGGCGTTTCGCTTACCGGCAATATTTGATAGAGGGCGGAGATTTCAGGCGTGGTCCGGCCCCTTTCATACTTGATCTTTTCCGTCGACGTCCAGCCTATGGCGGCGATGAGGGAACGGCGGAGCATCTGTTTTGCCTTCGCCTTGTCGTTAAGGCGTCCCGACGACACGACGAGCCAGACGCCCCTGATCTTCGCCTCGCAGTTTATCCGGTCGATTTCGACTTCGACGACTATCGCCGCCATGGGCCCCGCTTCCGCCTCATCACGCGTTTCTCCAAGGGCGAACGCAATGCCGATGCCCCGCTGGGGGAGCACCCGCTCCGTTTCTTTGTCGCCTCTGCGGCGGAGCAATTCGTACACCGCCCACTTTCGTTTATAGCCGCTCTTCCGCGAGACGGCGCCTGCGATGCTGTCCACCGGAGCCTTTGTCCTTTCATCAATCTTAAAACGCGATTTTACTTTGCCCAGGAGGCGCAACCCCCTCCAATCCTCGCCGTCTTCATCCAGGGCGTCGCAGATCTTCGAGATGTGGCGCTCAAGCGCGAAAGAGGCGAAGGCGGAGCCGTAACCGGCAAAAGGCCCCGCCGGCGGAACGTCGTATCGCATACTTGAGATTTTGGCGCGTAACTTTCCCATCTTGTAGACGCTCGAAAATGCCGCCGCCGCCGTCTCGAGCATCCGCTCTCCCAGAATCGCGTAGGCCCCCAGGCCGATCTTCATGTCAAGGCGGGTTTCAAGGACATAGCCTTCCGGCGACAGAACGCTCTCGATGCGTATTGCCGATGCGGCGCGTTTCGGCGAAAAAAGGTAATCCTCTTGCCGTTTAAGCTGAAGCTTCACCGGCTTCCTTGTTTTGAACGCGGCCAGGGCGGCAAGGCAGGCAATCAGCGAAGGATGCCATATCTTCCCGTCGAAGTGGATGCCAATCTCGACGTTTTCGACGAAGATATGCTCTACGTCGATGTTGAGGACGTTGGAAACAGCCTGCCTGACATGATCGGGGCGCTGAGATGCGGTGCGAATAAGGATGCTCTCCTCGGGCCCGTGGTCGGTGATTTCGGCGAGCGCGCCGTGGGCTTCGCTATACCAGTGTTCCTGAATTCCCGTCTCGTAATTTCCTTCGACGACAATCTCTCCCCCCTCTTCACCGGCCGCCTGCTTGGGCGGATTCCCCCATTCCATTTCTTTTTTGCAAAATACGGTTTCGGCGGAGGACAGGGAGAGACAGGCCTCCTCTTCTTCAACCTCGACGATGCACTGAGCGGCATACTCGTCAAGCTTGATTCTGTCAGGCCCCACGAGAAGAGCCACAGGCTCGCCGATATAAGAGACCGCATCGGAAGCCAGAATGGGCATATCGCTTTCAAAGAGCCTGTTTTCCCCCGGCACGTCTTCCGCTTTGATGAGCGTGTAGCCGGCCTTCAAGAGGGGGCAGCGCATTGATGTGAGTTTGCCCCTCGCGCTCGCGGAGCGGATTATGGCGACTCGGTATGCGCCGGGCGCGGGAATGTCATCGACAAACATTTTTCGTTGTTTTAATCACCTTTTCAATTTGTCCGTCGCTCATCCCCGGCCACAGGGGCAGGGAAACTTCGGCGGAAAAAGCCTTCATCGTTTCGGGGAAATCCCCTTCCTGCAGATTATACCGTTTTTTATAAAAAGGCATAGTGTGCAGCGGGATAAAGTGAACCGAAACGCCGATTCCCGCACCCCGCATCCCATCGATAACATCATCGCGGGGGGGAGTCCCCGTGCCAAGCCGCAGGGGATAGAGGTGGCGGGCGTCTCCCGGCGCCGTCGGCGGAAGGATGAAACGCCCGTCGGCGCCGAACGCCTCGTCGTAAACGTCCGCAATCCTCTTCCTCTCTGCAAGGAGCTCGTTGGCGCGCCTCAGTTGCACCCTGCCAATTGCCGCGAGGATGTCGCAGAGGTTGTACTTGCAGCCCGCCGCCACAATCTCGTAACGCCAATTGCCGCCCCCAGCCGAATACCGGTCCCAGACCGGACGATCGATCCCGTGGAGGCGCATCACCGACATCCGCTTCGCAAGAGCCTCGTTTCGCGTAACCGCCATGCCCCCTTCCCCCGTCGTAATCGTCTTTGTCGCGTAAAAGGAAAAGACGCCGACGTCGCCTGCCGTGCCGGCGGCACCCCGGCCCCCGTTTCCACCGTCAATCCAGGCGGGAAACGAATGCGCCGCATCTTCGACAAGCGACAAACCGTATTTTTCAGCCACACGCGCAACAGAGCCTATGTCGCAGGGGAGGCCCGCAAAGTGAACGGCGACGATGGCGCGCGCTCTCCCCTTCGCCCCCCCGTGGGGCTGCGCGCTCTTGCCTTCCCGCAGCCTGACGACCGCCTCTTCGAGCTTTTCCGCATCCATCGAAAAGGAGCCCCTTTTAACATCCACAAAAGCCGCCTCGGCGCCCAGATAGAGGGCAACCTCGGCGCTCGCCGCAAACGTATACGAAGGGACGAGCACGACGTCCCCAGGACCAACCCCCAGCGCCTCAAGCGCGAGGTGAAGCCCCGCCGTCGCCGAATTCACCGCAAGCGCGCGGAGGGGGGGAGGGGAGGGGAGCTCTCCATTGCCCTCCCCGTCTTCCCGGCTTTCCGATAAAAACGCCGCGAATTCCCCTTCGAAGGCGAGAGCCTCCGCTCCCGTCGTAATCCAGCCGGAGCGGAGGACGCGAAGGACGGCCTCCTCCTCGTCTTTGCCGACGGCCGGCCTGGCAAACGGGATAAGCTCTTCGGAATTGCCGCAAGCGGATGGGTTCTTGTTCATGTGGGTCTCTTCCGGGCGCCTCTGGCAATGGTTCTCTCAAGGGTTGGCTGTTCTTTGCGATAGAGAAACCGGTTTAATGTAAGCGCCAGCACATCGACTGGTTTTGTGCGAACCCTGAATGTGGCAAGGTCGATGGCGGACATTGCCTCAATTTCACGGATGGAAACGGCGTCTTTTACTACGACGTAAAAATCATAATCAGAGTCTTCGTTCGGCGTTCCATAGGCATAGGAGCCAAACAGATAGATTTGCTCCACAGGAACGGTATCGACGATTATTTGGGTGAGCGCGTCAAGTTCCGGTTTTATAGCGCTTATGTCATTTGCCATGAGTGTCTCCTGCTCCGCATCGGCATCATAGCGCAAAAAAACGGATGGGGAAAGCGCCGCGATCGTCTCTGCGGACTCCGCTGAGCCGAACGGGTTCTGTTCTGAGCAGAACGATTGACTCTTTGAGAGTCAATCGTTCTGCTCGGAGAGTCAATCTTTCTGCTCAAAGAGTAAATCTTTCCACTCGGAGAGTCAATCTTTCTACTCAAAGAGTCAATCTTTCCACTCAGAGAGTAAATCTTTCCACTCAGAGAGTAAATCTTTCCACTCGGAGAGTAAATCTTTCCACTCGGAGAGTAAATCTTTCTGCTCGGAGACTCAATCTTTCTATTCGGAGAGTAAAGATTGACTCTTTGAGAGTCGGCGTTGACTCTTTGAGAGTCAATCTTTCCACTCGGAACAGAAATCTTTCCACTCGGAGAGTCAATCTTTCTATTCGGAGAATAAAGATTGGCTCTTTGAGAGTCGGCTTCGAGTCTTTCAGATGGGAAGGCGGCCAGGCAGGTGTGGGGTCTGGGGGGCGGCGGGCAACGAAGCGCGCGCTCAAGGGAGGCTTTCCCTCCTCCTCCTCCCCTCTTCTCTTTATAAAAACAAAGCCGAAAGCTGGGGAACGCAGAGCTCAATCTTAAAGCGTATCGCTGGGGGCTTAGCCCCGTAGGGCGCAAAAAGCGCACTCGGCGCCCGAAAGCTGGGGAGGGCGGCTTGCAAACCCAAAGCCTATCGCGCAGGGCATAACGCCGTAGGCCACTGCAAAAATCCCGAGCGGACAGGACAAATGCCCAGAGTGGGGCACCGTCAGAGCATGCCCGAAGGGAGGGGAAAAGGGAAGCATGACCGGGGGGAAGCGCCGCCCAAGATTTTTCTGGGGTAGCGGTT
>JAITNO010000145.1 GCA_031290405.1 Spirochaetaceae bacterium | reverse complement strand
TTAACGGACAGAAGAATCTCCATCCTTCTGTCCCCAATTCCAAGGAGGGCTCATAGTCAGATTTTTAGTTATGAGGCATCCACCTCGAAAGTTACATTTATTTATGAGGCAATACGGAGGGAAGTGCGCCAGGCTACGGGTGGGTCTGGGAGGTTTTTTTGCAGCGGCCTACGGCGCTGCGCCTTGAGCAATGCGCCTTGTGTTTGAGGGTTGCGCTCCCCCGCTTTGGGCCGCCAGGCGGGGGGCGTTGCGGGGGCGGCGGAGGCCATTACAAAAAAGAGCGCGCGTAGGCGGCGAGGGAGGCGACGCGTTCGGGCGGGGTGGGTGGGGCGGCGTTCCAGGCGGGGTCGAGGCAGGCGCCGGGGCGGAACGCGCGGAAATGCCAGGGGGAGTCGGCGGCGAGGGGGGCCAGCGCGTCGACGTCCTCTTCGGTGAAGTGTTCGTGGGGGAGGGCGAGGCTCCGCAGTTCGTGGGGGACGCCTGATTGCCGTATCAAGGTGAGGCTTTCGGCGAGTCTTTCGGCGATGGGGCGCGCGTCGCTGGGGGGGGGCGCGCCGGAAACTTCCAGGCCGGCATAGCGGCGGGGGGCGAACTTTACGTCCAGGGCGATGTAGTCGGGACGCCGTTCGCCTGACGCCAGGAGTTCTTTAATCATGGCAGGGTTGGTTCCGTTGGTGTCGAGTTTGACGGCGGGCCCTAAGCCTTTTATCCGTGCGATAAGGCTGGGGAGCGCGCCAAAGAGCGTCGGCTCGCCGCCGCTGAGGACGACGCCGCCGAGCACGCGCCGCCGTTTTTCGATGTGGGACAGGGCGTCGCGCAGGGGGATGAGGCTCTGCCTGCCCGCCGGGCCCTGCGTGATGAGCTCTCCGTTGTGGCACCAGGGGCAGCGGAGGTTGCAGAAGGGGAAAAAGACGACGGCCGCGGTCTTTCCGGGATAGTCGACGAGGCTTGTCTTTTGCAGTGCGACGCGGGCGTCGAGGAGAGTCATTTGGGAGTTTGAAAGGCGCGGATGTTTGCTTCAAACAGGGGCATCATCCAGAGTATCGTTTCCCGCTTAAAGATGACGAGCTCAAAAATTGCCGCTTGGATAAGGCTGAAGAGTATGCCGCCTACGGTGCCGATGTCGAGGCGGCGCATCTCGCCGGAGTTCATCCCGTCGATGATGATGCCGGCGAATATGTGCCGCAGGCGGATGGTTCGCCTGCGGATGTGGTAGTTCATCTCTTCGGAGCTTATCTTGCTGTGCGTCAGAAAATCGAGGATGACGTTGAGCAGCCTGCGGTTCTCTTCAAGACATTCGAGGATGATACGCATCAGTCGTATCAGTTTTTCTATCGATGTGATGCCGGCGTCCGCGCTGAGCGCGGTGATGGTGGTTTCAATGTCTTTTAGGAATATCTTGATGCAGTGATGGAAAACGTCGAGCTTGTTCTTAAAATACTGATACAGGCTCGTCCTCGTGACGTTCACGCGGTCGGCGATCTTTTGAAAGGTTGTGTTTTCAAAGCCTTCTTCTTCAAAGACATCCAGCGCGCTTTTTAAGACGCCGCATAACTTCTCGTTGCTCTCGATATTCTCTATTGTCCGTGACATTGTTACTCCGTTTGCCCTACCATGTGTAGGTGTGTTTCTGCCGTGCGTTGCGCGCTTGCCTTTCCACAGCGTCCCTTTCGGGCTTCTTTTCCATAGCCTTCCCTTCGGGCCTTCTTTTCGGTTTCGGTTCTTCCTGTTGGTCGTACTCGTAGACGTACAGGGCGTCGGCGCCGTTGGTGATCTCTTTTTTCGCTCCCGCCTGCGCGCCGAAGAACGTTTCGAACTCAAGGTTATCGGAAATGCACACAAGTTTCCAGCGGGGGAAGTTCTTTCGCAACACCGCCATCTTCGTGTAATTCTCCTCCGCCGATTCCTTGTCGCCGAGCCTGTTGCCATAGGGCGGGTTCGTAATGATGAAGCCGTCGTCCTCGAACGCGCGCGCATCTTCCATCGGCAGCGTGTTCAGCGTTACAAGATGCCGCGAGCCGCGTTGGACGTGCTCGTAGAGCTTATAGATGTCCCACACGCGCAGGGCGTTCTGTTTGGCCAGCTCTATCGCCGCGTTGTCCTTGTCGCTGCCTGAAATGCGGACGACGCGGGACAGGTCGATGCGCTCCCGATAGCCTGACCTCACCGCCTCCTCGATTTTGCCGTCGGCAAGCGCCGTCCGGTCGATGGCAAAGCGCCGCGCGAGGCCCGGAGCAATGTCGAACGCATAGAGCGCCGCCTCCAGCGCTATCGTGCCGGAGCCGCAGTACGGGTCGCAGAGCGGATGCTTCCGCTTCCAAAAGGACATCAGCATGAGGGAGGCCGCCGTCGTCTCTCGCAGCGGGGCAATCCCGCCGTGCAGCCGGTAGCCGCGCTTGTAGAGGGGCTCGCCCGTCACGTCAAGCAGAATCGACGCCACGTCCCGCTCGACATAGACCCGCACGCACGCGCGCGGCTCCGCGTCCGGCAGCAGGTTCATCCGATACTTCGCGCAGAGCCGCTGCGCCAGGGCCTTGTGCACCACCGCCTGAACGCTCTTCTCGGCAAAGAGTTTTGAGCCGCGCGTCCTTACCTTGTCGACGATAAGCCCCGTCCCGCGCGGGATAAAGTCCTCCGCGCGCGCCGCCGCCGCCCCCTCGAAGAGCGCCCCAAAGTCCTCCGCGCGGTAGGAGGCCAGCTGGATGAGTATTCTGTCCGCCACGCGGCTGCCGATGAGCAGGGCGTAGACGCCCTTGAGCTCCGTCTCGCAGACCACCTTCCCGAAGTACGATTCCTTTATGGCAATCGAAACATCGCAGGCGAGGGCCAACTTCTTGACCTCGTTGGAGAGGGCCTTTTCCGCGCCTACCGCGCACAGCGCCGCAACCGTCATGACGCCGCGCTCTGCACGTTCAGCTTCTTCAGTTCAAAGAAGATCATCACCGAGGTAAGCGCCAGCGCCAGACCGTCCGCCACGGGTATTGCCGCCACCGCGCCGTAGGCCCCAAAGAACCGGCTCAAAATGAGTATCGCGGGCACGAGGAAGATCGCCTGCCTGGACATCGACAGGAGTATCGACGTCTTCACCCGCCCCGTGAAGACAAACATATTCGTCGAGATGATCTGAAAGCCGTTCAGCGCGAGGAAGATTGCCGAGACGCGCAGGGACCACTCCGTCCAGGCGGCCAGTTCCGCGCTGCTGTTGGCGACGAACACGCTCACGATGAAGTGCGGGAAGAGCTCCGCCAGCAGGAAGCCGAAGGTGCAGATGGCCGTCGCCGCCAGGACCGACAACAGGTACGCCTTGCGGACGCGGGCGAACTTTTTCGCGCCGTAGTTGAAGCCCAGCACCGGTTGGGACCCCTGGTTCAGCCCGAAGACGGGCATCAGTATCAGCATCGACACGGTGCCGACGATGTTCATCCCCGATATGGCGATGTCGCCGCCGTTGGCCACGCCCAGCGAAGA
Source organism: Spirochaetaceae bacterium (assembly GCA_031290405.1). Classification (GTDB taxonomy): domain Bacteria; phylum Spirochaetota; class Spirochaetia; order Treponematales; family Breznakiellaceae; genus JAITXS01. The sequence continues at coordinate 1,368 of JAITNO010000145.1, read as the reverse complement.
TGCGCCGTACCAGCCCATGCTCGTGTTGAGGAGGAGCTGCACGGACGACATCGCAAACTGCAGCAGGAACTGCGACGAGCCAAAGGACATAATGGAAAGAACAATCTTGAGGCTGGGGCGCAGCGAGGCCAGACGCAGCCGGATGACGCCTCGGTTCCCCGTGTTAAAGTAGAGCATCCAGAGGGCCGAACAGAACTGCGAAATAATCGTGGCGAGCGCCGCCCCCTCGACGCCCCAGCGCAGGGCGAAGATGAAGATAGGGTCGAGGATCATGTTGAGGCCCGCGCCGATAATCATGCCGATCATCGAGATCATCGGGAAGCCCTGGGCGCGCGTGCAGTGGGAAAGCCCGAAGCTCACCATGAAGAAGACGTGCCCCACGAGGATGATCCGGTAATACGAGCGCGCGTAGCCGATCGACGCGCTGCCCTCCTGGGCGCCCAGGCGCGCTAAAATCGGCTCCAGGAAGGCAAGCTCCAGCGCCATGATCGCCGCGCCGGCAAGGGCGAGCAGCCAGAGGCAGTGGTTCAGCGCGTTCTCCGCCTCTTCGCGCCGCCCCTGGCCCAGCCGTATCGAAATCATGGACGCCGCGCCGATGCCGAAGAGCATCGCAAACGCCATCGACAGCGTTTGGAGCGGCAGCGCGAGGGACAAGCCGCCCAGCGCCAACTCGTCGACGCCCTGGCCCACAAAGGCGCGGTCGACCACATTGTAAAGCGCGTTGAGGAGCATCCCGGCAACGGCCGGAATCGAGAATTTCAAGAGGAGTCTTCCCACGGGCTGGACGCCAAGCCGTTCGGCGGCATCGTTTTTTGACATGGAAAAAGCATACCACGTACCGGGATGAGGGGGAAGTGGGCGGGCGCCACAGACGCTTTTTACGCCCTACGGGGCTGCGGCGCCACAGGCGCTTTTTGCGCCCTACGGGGCTACGCCCTCAGCGATAGGCTTTAGGGCTGAGGGCCGCCCTCCCCAGCTTTCGGCTTTGCTTTCACAGAGAAGAAGAGGAAGCGGGGCGCACCCCCTCCGCGCCGCAGGCGCGGAGGGGTCGGGCTTTGCGCGGTTCCGCTGCGCTCCATTCCCCCCGCTGCGCGGCGGGAACGCTGCGCGCCGCTCCAATCCCTTGCGCGGAAGAGGCGCGGGGGCGCCCTGCGCACGCACTTCTGCAAAGAAGTTGGGTTGCTTTTTTTTTAGAAAATCTTTTGTCAAAACTTCCGATGATGTACTATGCCGGCAAAGAAAAAAACCGTAAAAAACACAGAGCGCGAAACCCCGCACGTTTTTGACGGAGCATTCAAACAGCTCATGCGCCTGTCCAACAAGGCAACAGTCTCGTTCATCAACGGGATTTTCGGAACCAAACACCCC
>JAITNO010000088.1 GCA_031290405.1 Spirochaetaceae bacterium | reverse complement strand
TGACGCCGCCTGTGGCTCCGAAGAGTGTTCCCGCGCCGGTGTAGGGGCCGAGCGGGCTGTCGGCTTCTTCGTCCGGCAGGTTCATGATGTCGATGCCGGCTTGCTTGATCATGCGGGCGAGCTCGCGGGTGGTCAGAACGATGTCGACGTCCCAGCCGTGTCCGGCGCTCTTCATGTGTTCGTCGCGGTGGCATTCCCACTTCTTCGCCGTGCAGGGCATGATCGAAACGGAGTAAACCTTATTGGGGTCGATGCCGGCTTTATCTGCCCAGTAGCCTTTGATCATCGCGCCGAGCATCTGCTGGGGCGACTTTGCCGTCGAGAAGTTGGGGATGAAGTCCGCATAATACTTTTCCATGTAGTCGACCCACGCGGGGCAGCAGGAAGTGATGAGCGGGATGTCCGGCGACTTTTCGGTAAGGCGTTTCACCAGCTCGGAGCCTTCTTCCATGATGGTAAGGTCGGCGGAGAAGTTGGTGTCGAACACGGTCTTGAAGCCGAGTTTGCGGAGGGCCGCATAGAGCTTTTTGGTGACGAGGTAGCCGGGCTTCATGCCGAATTCTTCGGCGAGGCCGACGCGGACGGCGGGCGCGAACTGGACGACCGTGTGTTTGTTCGGGTCCAGGAGGGCGTCCCATACCGCCTGCGTCTCGTCGCGCTCGTAGATGGCTCCGACGGGGCAGTGGGCGGCGCACTGGCCGCACTTGATGCAGGGCGATTCGCCGAGCGGAACGTCGGCGGCGCTGGCGATCTTGCTCTTGATGCCGCGTCCGAGGAACTCGATTGCCCATACGTTCTGAACCTGCTGGCATACTTTGACGCAGCGTCCGCAACGGATGCACTTTTCAGGGTTCAGGATGATTGAGGGGTTTGAATCGTCAATCGGGAGCGAGTTCTTTATCCGTGCGAAGGGGACTTCGCGGATGCCGAATTCCGCGGCAAGCGTCTGCAATTCACAGCTTCCGTTGCGCGGACATTTGAGGCAATCATTGGGGTGATTGCTCAGGATCAGCTCAAGAACGGTGCGGCGTACTTTGATAAGGTCCGCGTCGTGAGTCACGATGTTCATGTTCTCTTCGCAGACGGTTGTACAGGCGCGCGCCATGCGAACCGCCCCGTTGGGAGCGACGTTCTTGATGATGCAGAGACCGCAGGACGCCCACGCCGGAAGGTCCGGGTTGTAGCAGAGCGTCGGGATCTTGATGTTCACTTGTTTCGCGGCTTCTACGATGGTGGCTCCATTTCCCACCTGAACCGCAGCGCCGTTAATTTTAAGATTTATCATATTTTCTCTCCTATAATAAAATCAACTGGTGATACTCCCGTTTTCTTACCAAACGGAAGGCTAAAAGCGTCATTGACGCTATTTACGGATAACCGCATCTTTCTTACAATTGCTGATGCACTCGCCGCACTTGATGCACTTCGACTGATCAATAACCATAGGCGGTTTCTTCTTGGAACCGTCCGCCGGAGCCGTCCAACCTTCGACCGCGGTAATCGCTTCGACGGGACAATTCTTGGCGCACTTTCCACAGCCAATGCAGTTCTCGGGAACGATGACGTACTGGGCCAGCTTCTTACACTTGCCGGCACGGCATTTGTGGTCGTGGATGTGCTCAAGATACTCCTGGCGGAAGTTCTTGATGGTGGAAGCCGTCGGGTTCGGCGCCGTCTGTCCCAACGCGCAGAGGGATGCCTTCTGCATCGCCAGGCTGATGTCGGACAGTTTGTCAAGGTCGGCCTCTTCGCCTCTGCCCTCGGCAATCTTGTTAAGGATTTCGAGGATCTGGCTGGTGCCGATGCGACAGGGCGCGCACTTTCCGCAGCTTTCGTCGACGCAGAAGTCCATGTAGAAGCGGGCAACGTCGACGACGCAATCGTCTTCGTCCATGACGATCATGCCGCCGGAGCCCATCATCGAGCCCATCTTCTGCAAGCCGGCGTAGTCGATCGGCGTGTCGAGGTCTTTCTCGGTAAGGATGCCTCCCGAAGGGCCGCCCGTCTGGACGCCTTTGAACTTCTTGCCGTTCTTTATGCCGCCGCCGATTTCAAAGATGATTTCGCGCAACGTCGTGCCCATCGGAACTTCGACAAGACCGGAGTTCTGCACTTTGCCGGTAAGGGCGAACACCTTGCTGCCCTTCGATTCGGCGGTGCCCATTTGGGCAAACCACGCGCCCCCCCTGACGAGTATCGCGGGGATGTTCGCCAGAGTCTCGACGTTGTTGATGACCGTCGGCTTCGCCCAGAGGCCGGCGATTGCCGGGAACGGCGGCTTCGGAGTCGGCATACCGCGTGAACCTTCGAGGGAGCGCAGCAGAGCCGTCTCTTCGCCGCAGACAAACGCGCCGGCGCCGAGCCTGATTTCGATGTCGAAATTGAAGCCCGAACCGAGTATGTCGTTACCGAGCAACCCCAGTTCCTTTGACTGAGCCAGGGCGATTTCCAAACGGTGGACGGCGAGCGGATATTCCGCGCGGATGTAGACGTAGCCTTTGCTTGCGCCGATGACCTTTCCGCAGACCGTCATCGCTTCGATGACCGAGTGGGGGTCGCCCTCAATCGTGGAGCGGTCCATATACGCGCCCGGGTCGCCTTCGTCGGCGTTGCAGACGACGTATTTCTGGTCGGATTTGACCTTCGACGTGGTGTCCCACTTTATCCAGGTGGGAAACCCCGCGCCGCCCCTTCCGCGCAGGCCGGACGTCTTGAGTTCGTTGACGACGTCCTCAGGCTTCCACTGGAAGAGGGATTTTTCGAGGGCCACGTAGCCGTCGTGGGCGAGGTATTCGCCGATCTCTTCCGGGTTGATGACGCCGCAGTTCCGCAAGACGACGCGGTTTTGCTTTTGATAGAAGCCGATGGGGGGAAGATCGTTCGCGCCGCCGGATGCTTTCGGGGCCGCCGAGCCGTCGGGATTCTTGTATTCCAGACGGGTAACTTCCTTGCCCTGCTTCACGTTGACGGAGATGATCTCCGCCGCGTCTTCCGGCGTAACTTCCACATAGAAATTGTTCTCGGGAAGGACCTTTACGATGGGCCCCTTCTCGCAGAAACCGAAGCAGCCGGTTTTGATGACCTGGACCTTGTCGCCCACGCCCTGTTTCTTCGCTTCTTCGGCCAAATTCTTGTAGATCTCGTCACCCTTGTTTGAATGACAGGCCGTTCCAGCGCACGTAAGAATGTAATGCGTGCAACCGGGAACCTTTCTAAATGCTTTTGTTTTCTCTTCCCGTAATTTACGGAGAGAATCCAAAGTCAATTTCGACATAGTGTTTCTCCTTAATGCTTGAATGATTTTTTTAAACATTTTTTCCTACTTGTACTTCGCGAAAACTTCCGGCAATTTTTCCTTGCTGATCTTTCCGTAAGTATCGTTGTCGACGGTCATAACCGGCGCCAACCCGCAACAGCCCACGCAGCGCACTTCGTCGATGGAAAACAAACCATCCTCCGTAACGCCTTCGGGTACCAGATTGAGCAACTTCCGCGCCGCTTCGAGCGCGTCCGCCGACCCCTTCAAGTAACACGCCGTTCCCAGACACACCGAGATGCGATGCTTCCCAGGCTTTTTCGTCTTAAAGAAGTGATAAAACGTAACAACTCCGTAGACTCGCGCCAGGGGTATCCCCGTAAGTTCCGAAATCCTCTCTGCCGCCGGACGGGAAATGTAACCAAACGTTTCCTGCGTTTTGTGCAGCACCATAATCAGACTCCCCGGTTTTACCTTCCACTCGTCAATGAACGAGAGCAATTCCTTTGGGAATTCAATTTTTTCCGCCATAAATGCCTCCACTGTAAAAAATTTTGATTTCGGGCCGGCATTTCACCAGCCCTTGAATGCTCAGGTCATTGTGTACCGTCGCACCCCATAATCCATTGTACAGCCACTTTCCAAATAAAGCAAGAAAAATTTTTTGCCGCCCGCAGACCCTTTTTGGGGTGAGGCTGTCCAAGAAACGGAGGGGGGAAACCTCCCCTTATGGGCGCATCCCTTTCCGCCTCTCGCAAGACAAACCCGCCGCACCCTCCCGCAGGGCCTCTCTTCCCTTTGCCCATTGCTCCCTGCTCATCCCCCATCCCCATCTTGACCTGTTTGTTTCCAACATGGAGCCGTTTTCCTGTAAGACAGTGAGTCTGGAGAACTCTCCAGCTCGGTTGGAGAACTCTCCAGCTCGGCTGGAGAAGGCTCCAGCTCGGCTGGAGAAGGCTCCAGCTTGGCTGGAGAAGGCTCCAGGTCGGCTGGAGAGGGCTCCAGCTTGGCTGGAGAAGGCTCCAGAATAAAAAAAGCAACCCGTCTTGAGGGGGGATTTTAGCATGGCGCAAGATGGGATGTCCCGCAGGGAACAGGATTTAGCCGATCTTGCGGCAAAAACAAAACCCAAGGCTGGGGAAGGCGGTCCGCAGCCTCAAAGCCTATCGCTGGGGGCGCAGCGCCGTAGGCCACTACAAAAAAGCCGAAAGCTGGGAAAGGCGGCCTGCGGACGCAAGGCGTATTGCTCAGGGCTTAGCCCCGTAGGGCGCAAAAAGAGCCTGGGGCTCCTAAAAAAAGATGTTGCTTACGAATGTGTCGAAGAGGATGAGGAGCCCCAAGAGCGCGGTGTAGATTGAAAATCCGTAGAGGCGTTTGGTGCGGACAAGGTTGAGCATGAGGTTCATGGCGAAAAAGCCGACGATTGCGGCGCTTGCCGCGCCTGCGAGGGTGGGGATGAGGCCGATGCCGCTTGCCGCGCCGGCGTGGGATGCGTCTTTCAGCTCAAGGATGAGGGCGCCTAAGATGGCGGGGATGGCGAGGAGGAACGAATAGCGCGCGGCGAAGTTTCTGTCGAGCTTTCTGCCCAAGGCGCCTGCAAGGGCGCTGCCTGAGCGCGAGATGCCGGGCAACACGCCGAAGCCTTGACATATTCCGACGATGAGCGCGTCGAGGGGTGCGGCGTCCGCTTCGGTGCGGACGGGGTGGGGGCGTTTTTGCAAGAGTTCGGAGGCGAGCAGGGCCAGGGAGGTGATGAGGAACGCGGCGCCTAAAAACGCGGTGGAAGCGAACGCGCCGTCCAACAGGGGGCGTCCGGCGGGGCCGAGGGGGGCTTTCTTGAAGAAGAGGGCGAAGAGGGCGGTAACGAGGGTTGACAGCAGGAGGAGTCCCGTTAGTTTTTGCACGGGGCGGCGGAGGAGTTTCCATACATCCGCGCGCAGTGCGACGAGGATGGCCAGGAGCGTTCCCCCGTGAAGGGCGACGTCGAATAAGAGGGCGTCTTCTTCGATGCCGAATACTTTTTGCAGGATGGCGAGGTGCCCTGAACTGCTTACCGGAAGAAACTCGGTTATTCCTTGAAGGACGCCCAATACGATCGCCTGCGCTATGCTCATCCGTCCGTGCTCCTTGCAATGGGGCTGAGCTGCACGGCGGTTTCGTTGAATTCGCTGATGCCGTTTGTGCTCAGGCGCACCCTCGTTAAAGAAATTCCGTCCGCGTCCTGGCCGCCGCGCACGACCTTGTATGTTTGCCGCGCGTCGCGGGGGCCTGCGGGGGCGCCTTGAACGCCGGGATTTCCGTCGGGAACGAACTCAAGCAGTTCGTTGTTTTCGAGGGAAAAAAACGAATACCTGCCGTTTCTATAATGTCCGTTGAGCTCGATGTTATAGGCGCCGTCCGGCAAAAAGGCGATTCTTCCTATGGGGCTGTTGTATTCCGCGTCTATATACGGCGCGGCGGCGGCGTCTTTTTTTTCGACGTTGTGCGCGACTTTTACTTTGCGGTAAGAGCCGTCCCAGGGGGCGTTCATAAAGATCCTCATGCGGACGTCTTCGCTTATCTTTACGCGAACGCTGTCCAGCGATTCCAGCTCCAGATTGATCTTTCTGTTAAGGGTGGGCACGGAGATGTTTTGACTGGAGATGTACATTCCATAGCGCGTGGGATACGAGTTTTGCCACGCATACACCTGTTGCGTGTCGCCGCTGTAAAAGATGACTTCGCCGCTCGACGTGTCGAAATAAATGTATTGTTCGTTGTCGACGGTCCCGTCGCCGCTTACCTGATACCATAGGCCGTCGATAAACTGTTCGAATTCGGTTTTGTTCCCGCTGAGCAGTTCCTTCAGGCGCCGCTCCTCGATTTGCGCGCCGGGAATCTTTGTCGTCCTGATTCTTTCATAGGCTCCGTCGATGGGGTTGTAGGCATAGATGTTTTCGATTTGATCCAACTCATTGCCGGAATATGCGTCGCGCCCCCGGTCGCTGATGTTAAAGCTTACGCCGCCGGCAAACCCAAGCTGATACGCCTGACTGCGCTCCGTTTCCAAGACGGAAATCGTACCGTCGATTTTCAAGTCGGCTATTCTTTTATACGCCGGCGCGCCCTCCTCGGTTGTGCGGTTGATCTTGAACGCCTTCAATATTTGCTCGTCATTCTGATTCATGCCCGTAACGACGACTTCATTGATGTGGTCGCCGGTCAAGTCAATGGAAAACAAAGACAGCGTGCCCGGTTTCGTCGCCCCCGTCGGCGCGCTCCACAGCCGTTTGTACGTCTTCCCGCTTTCATCGTAGTCCACGAATGTTACATAGATGGGATTGTCTTTTTCCGTCAAGTTCCTATACGCGATGATCTGTTCGTCGGCGCCGTCGCCGTCAAAGTCTTCCGAAATGGCCGCCGTCTGCACCTCGCCGCTCTCCAGTTCCAGCGTCGTCCGCAAGCCGCTTTCGTAGGGCATTCGTCGCACATCGTCGTCCCGCTCGTCCGCCGCTGCGCCGGAAAAATCAGGCTCGATGACCGTGCTCTGCCTCCATTCCTGCTTCTTCGGCTGAAAAAAGTCTTGCGGCAGCACGATGAGCACGCATATCAAACACGCGCATACAAGAAACGCGGCGACCGAAATAGTTTTTAATGTGCCGTCCATCTTTTATTCCCCTATCGACGTTCCGACGAACGCCTCACCCCTGATTATCTTCTTGAGGTTTTCCAGATCCCGTCCCGCCGCGCAGATCACCGTGATTCCGTGCTTTTCGGCGTTTGCGCTTGCCACAGGGTCGAACGGAACGTTTTTCCCCGGCGTCCACGCGTCGCCCACCATCGCGCGGAAATCCTTCCACGAGATGGCGTCGATGGGCCGTGCGCCGCCGTCCAGCTTAGGGTCCGCCGTATGCACTTGGGCGATGTTGGAAAGGTTGATCACCCGTTTTGCGCCGAAGCGCTGGGCTAAGAGAACCGCGTCGTTGTCCGAGGAAAAGCCCGGTTTCCAGCCGGCGGCGACGAGAATCCGCCCCGAAAAGGAAACCTCCGCCGTGGGGTCCGTCGCCACGCAATCGGGGCAATGCCGCGCAAAAAGCGCCTTGACCAACTGAGCGTTCAGCCGCGTCGCCATAATGCCCAGCCAATCCGCCTCCTCGTCAAAGGCCGCCGCCGCAAGCCCTGCGCCGCCTGAAATTTCACGGAACGCCTTCTGATAGGCGCGCGCCGGACCGCCGCCGCCTGCGACAAACACAAGCCGCAGCGCCGCGTCTTCTTGCAGAAGCTCCTCGACAACACGCGTGAAGCGCGAGAGGAACTCAACATCGACGGCATCCGGCGCAATAATTGAGCCCCCCAGAGAAATCACCGCAATCATTCAATACACTCCTGTAATTTCAATCGCGCTCCACGACGACGAGTACGATTCGAGAGCCCCCGCCGACTCCTCCCATATATTCTGAAACGCATATTCGCCCGGACGGGACGAGGTCCTGCCCTCGAACGACATAGGCGCAAGAACCGTTTCACCAAACGAAAAAACGATTCGGTTGTTGTCCACGTTGCCAAAATAATAATCCGCCGTTTCGTTCAGGCTGAAGCCGTCGGGGGCCAGCCCCTTCGCCAGCGCAATGTCCACCGGTATCCAGCCCAGTCCATCAATCCAAAACATATTCCACCGGTGCGGCTGCGCGTTCCGGTTTTTCACGACCAGCACGCCCGTCACGGGAACGCAGGCGATGCCCGCCGCGCGGCAGAGGGCGCTGAAGCGGGCGCTCCACTGGGCCTCCCCTCCCCCCTCTTCCTTCAGCATTGCGCGGTAAATCGCGCGCGCTTTAAGGTATGGATTCGTTTCGCGGCCTGTCATGGCCGCCGCCTCCGCCTTCGTCTCGCGGTGGGCGCCGGCGCCCACGCCGCGGTAGCGCCGCGCCGCCTCCTCGACGGGGCGGATGAGCGCCGCCTCCGCCTTCGTTTCAATCGCGTATGCGTCGACCAGGAAAGAAACGGCAACCTCCCCCGCGTCGCCGTCCGCAACGTCGCTGAACTTATACAGCCGCGTACCCCGGTAATGATCGATAAACGGAACGCCGCTGTAGGACAGCACCTCCTTGTTGCGCTGAAACGCACCGTCGGCGGGAACCGGAAGGGCGAAAAAAAGCGTGTTCGGCTTCTCCGCCCGTTCCACGCGGAAGTTGACCGAATAGACGACGGCGAACGTCTTTTTATCCCTGACGATCTTCACGCCCGGCGTCGCGCCCACCGCCAGCGACGCCTCGTTGCTCAGCCCGCCTGACGTCGCCAGCCGCACGCCCCCCGTCGCCGCCCCATCGGGAACAAAAACCCGTATCTCATGCTCGTTCCACGATTCATAATCGCCGTCGGAAGCGCTCGCCTTGACATACTCAGGATCGTCCGAAAGAGAACGCCTGCGGGAAGATCCCTCCCCCTCCCACGCGAACAACACCGCGCCCGAGTCCGGCCCCGCGCCAAAGTTAAACCCGCTCACCGTTACAAGGGCGCCCACCGCGCTCCGGGCCGGCTCAATCGCGCTGATAAACGGAGCGGAACTCACCGCATCCGATGGAAAGATCGGCATATTCTCCTGCGTCGAGAAAAGCACCGAATTGCTCTTCTTGCCGTCCCGGTGGACGGAGATGAGCCCCGACTCCCCAAAGTCGGGAATGCGGACGACGATGGCCGCGTCCGACCACGCCTGATACGAGGAGAGCGTCGGCGCCACCGCGCCAAAGCGGACAAACGATTCGCCGCGCTCAGCGCCAAAGTTTTCGCCCCGGATGGTAAGCAGATTGCCCGTGCGTTCGATATTCGGATTGATTGAAATGATGGCAGGCGCGCCGCGCGAACATGAAAGCGCGCCGCAGAGAATGAGCGCGCCTCCGCCTAAAAGAGCCTTGACGGCAAAAAAACCTCGCCTTGCGTTCCGCATGGCGTCATCGTAAAGAAAAAAAACGCATTCATCAAGACTCAAGGTCGGCGCCCCCGCGCACAACGCCAGCATACGCTCACACGATTTTCGGTTGGCGGCGCCCCATGCTGGGTTGAAAGTGTACACTTCCAGTTTGAAAGTGTACACTTCCAGTTTGAAAGTGTACACTTCTGAGTTGAAAGTGTACACTTTTAGATTGAAAGTGTACACTTCTAGATTGAAAGTGTACACTTCTGAGTTGAAAGTGTAAACTTCTAGGTTGAAAGTGTAAACTTCTAGGTTGAAAGCGCCCTATTTCAGTCTGATGTGAAGCAACAGAAGCCCGCTGTAGGAAAACAAAGCTGAAAGCTGGGGAGCGCGGCTTGCGGCCCCAAGGCGTAGTGCACAGGGCGCAGCGCCGTAGGCCGCAAAAAGCGCCCTCGGCGCCCCGCTGTAGGAAAACAAAGCCGAAAGCTGGGGAGCACGGCTTGCGGATGTAAAGCCTATTGCTGGGGGCGCAGCGCCGTAGGCCGCTACAAAAAAAGTGGGAGGTCTGGGGAGCCGGGCGCCATTGCCATTCAGCCCCCTCCCCATTACCATAAACATCATGAGGATCACAGGCGGCGCGTTAGCCGGAAGAAAAGTCCACGTCCCGCCGGGGATCATCCGGCCCGCAATGGACAGAATGAGGGAATCCGTATTCGCCGTCTTAGGCGACCTCGAAGGCGCATCCTTTCTCGACCTCTTTTCAGGCTCCGGCGTCGTCGCGTTGGAAGCCGCCTCGCGGGGCGCGCACCCCGTCGAGGCCGTCGAATCGGACGCGGGGAAGCGGGCCGTGCTGCTCGCCAACGCACAACTCGCGCCCCAGCGCCTGCGCTGCCACTTCATCCCCGTCGAACGCTACGTCAAAAGGGCCCGCGCCGCGCGCTTCGACCGCATCTTCTGCGACCCCCCCTTCCCCTACAAGTTCAAGGCCCAGCTCCTCTGCGCCATCGCCCGCTCAGGACTGATGGACGCCTCCTCCCTCCTGTTAATCCACCGCCCCGCCCGTGAAACCTTCGACGAAGCGGCCCTCCCCCTCTCCCTCTGCGACCGGCGCGCCTACGGCCGCTCCGTCGTGGACTTTTACCGCCTGCCCCCCGCCTAAAGAGCGCCGCCCGCGCCCCCCCCACCCGCGTTCCGATAAAAAAGGCGGCCCTCGAGGGAGAGCCGCCTTCGTGTTGAGGTTTTGCCTAGTAGTTCGCTTTGGATGCGTAAGCGAGGGACGGCTTCATCGCAACAGAGGACGAGCCTGAACGTTTTGCCGCCTGCGCCACGGACGTTCCCGGCGCGAGGCGCCTCGCGTCAAAGTCTCCCATCCGCGTTGCATCGATAATACCCGCGTCAAATAAATCCTTCATCGCCTGATGCGTAACCATCATTGCCTCGCTTTTGTATTTCTTGTTCACATTTCCTCCTATCATATTTCCAGCAGGGCGCTTTTCCCCACTGCCTCGTCAAGAAAGAGAAAGAGGGGGGAGCGCAATCCGCCCTCACGCTTCCTTGTTCATTCGCTGTTTGACTTTCTCGAGGATGTTCCAGGCGTTGGCGTGGTTGGGGTCCAGCAGGAGGGCCTCCGTCAAGTCCACTTGAGCGCGCTTGAAGTCGCCTGCGTCATAGGAGGCAAGCGCGCGGTTGAAATACGCATCCGCATAATCTTCTTTTAGGAGGATCGCCTCGTTGTAGTCGGCGACGGCGCGCTCCTTGTTGCCCATGCCGCTGTAGGCAAGCCCCCGATTGCAGTACGCCTCCGCGTAATCTCCTTTTAGGAGGATCGCTTTGTCGAAGTCCGCAATCGCGCGCTCGTTGTCCCATTGCCGGTGGCGGGCAAGCCCACGATGGTAATACGCTTGGGCATAGGCGCTCTTGAATCGAATGGCCTGGCCGTAGTCCGCGATGGCCCCGTCAAAGTCGCCCTTCCGGTAGTTGGCAAGCCCCCGGTTGAAATACGCCTGGGCATAAGCCCGCTTCATGCCGATGGCCCGCGTATAGTCGGCTATCGCCCTGTCGTAGTCGCCCTTGTCCGCGTAAACGCTTCCGCGATTGTTGTACGCCCACGCGCAATCCCCTCCGTTAAGCCTAATCGCCTGATTGAAATCATCCATCGCGCGGCCTTCGTTTCCCTGGTCGATGTAGGCGTTTCCTCGGTTGAAATACGCCTCCGCATAATCGGCTTTTAGGACGATTGCCCGCGTGAAGTCGGCGATTGCGCGTTCATCGTCGCCCTTCCCATAGTGGGCAAGCCCGCGGTGGTTGTACGCCCGCGCATCGTCGCTTTTAAGCTTGATTGCCTGCGTGTAGTCGGCGATGGCCTTGTCGTAGCGCCCCGCCCGGCTGTAGGCGAAGCCCCGATTGCAATACGGCTCCGCGTCGTCGCTGTTAAGCCTGATTGACTGCGTGTAGTCCTCAATCGCGCGTTCTTTGTCGCCCTTCCCGTAGTAGGCAAGGCCGCGGTGGTTGTACGCCCGCGCATCTCCGTGCCGCAGGTCGATGGCCCGCGTAAAATCGGCTATCGCCAGGTCGTAGTCTCGCATCCGACTGTAGGCTCCGCCTCGATTGTAATACGCCTGCGCCATATCCGCTTGCAGCCTGATCGCCTGCGTGCAGTCCGCAATCGCATTTTCAAAATCCTCGATGCGGCTGTAGGCGAGCCCCCGATTGCAATACGCCTCCGCGTAATCCGCTTTCAGACTGATCGCCTTCGTATAATCGTCGATGGCTCGGCCGTAGTTTCCATCTCTAATGGAAACGCTTCCGTGGTTAAAGTGATCTTTTGCGTTGACAAACAACGCCGCCAATACATTCATATTCATCCATTGCACCCTTTCTTTTCTATGGTCCGGGAGAGGGGGGCGCCCCTCTGCGTGCGCACTTCGTTGCGCGTTACCCCCCGGCGCGGGGACCAGCCCGCCCACAAAAAAGGCGGCCTCTCGGCCCCCCATTGCTTGGCGTCCTTCCCGGGGCACGGCAACTTCTCAAGTTTAAAGCATATTGCACGCCGAAACCTCCGTATACTCTTAAAATGCTTCATCATTGTAACCTGCTTTTCAGGAAAAAGCAAGAAAAACTTTACCTCTTTTGCGGCCTACGGCTATAGCTTCTGGCCCGGCAATTATAGCTGTTTGTCCGGCAGTTATACCTGTTTGCCCGCTAGTTATAGCTACCGGCCCGCTAGTTATAGCGACCGGCCCAGAAGCTACAGCCACTGGGCCAGAAGTTACAGCGTTTTTTGGAGCAGCCCCCGGAGCCGGAGGGCTAGGAGTCCTTTTTGCCGAACAGCGACGCTATGCGAGAGATGAGGCCCTTCTTTGCCGCCCCTGTGGACGCCGGCGCGGCGCCTTCGGACTTCGCCGGCGACTGCCGCCTGCGCTGCTGAGCCCCGTCGGACGCCCCCGCGGCAGACGTCTGAGCCGGCGCGAAGCGTTCCTGCTCCCGCCCCTGCTCCCGCTCCGTCCGGTTTCTCCCGCCCCCCCGGCGGCGTCTTTTTCTCGCGTCGCCCCCCGCGTCGGGGGCCGCCTCTTCATGCTTTTTCCATGCGGGAACGCCGCCGGCCCTCGCCTGCTCCCCAGTCCTCTTCCGCGCAGAAGCACCGCCATTGTCATACTTTTCCTTATAGTACGCCAGACGCTCCTCAAGACTGAGCTGCGAAAGTCCGGGGCGTCTCTCCCGTCGAGTTTCGCTTCCCTCGTCTCGTTGCCGTCCGTCTTCCGCGTTCCGCTGATAGCCTGCATCCCGCCGCCGTCCGTCGCCCGAGCTCCGCTCGCTTCCCTCGTCCCGTTGCCGTCCGTCTTCCGCGTTCCGCTGATAGCCTGCGTCCCGCCGCCGTCCGTCGCCCGAGCCCCGCTCGTATCCTCGATCCCGTCCGCGGCTGCCTTCGCGCCACGGCCGCACGCCCGGAGGCGGCCGTTCCTTGTCGTCCGCATAATCTTCGGGGCACGCAACCAGCGAAGGAATCTTGTTCTCGATATACTTTTCGATGTCGGCAAGCTCGTAAACATCCTGCTCGGAGGCAAAACTCACCGCCTTGCCGTTTGCGCCCGCCCGCGCCGTGCGGCCAATGCGGTGGACGTAGTTTTCAGGCTCCGCCGGCAGATCGTAGTTTACCACAAGGGCAAGCCCCTCAATGTCCAAGCCGCGCGCCGCCACATCCGTCGCCACGAGGTATTGGTATTTGCCCGCTTTAAGGTCGTTGATAATCTCCAGCCGCCTCTTTTGCTGCAAGTCGCCGGACATAAATTCACAATGAATCCCGTTTGCCCGCAAACGCCGCGCTATCACCTCAGTGTACCGCTTCGTATTGCAGAAAATAATCGCGCTCTCGGGCTTTTCTCGCGCAAAGATGCCAAGCAGCAACACGAACTTCTTGTCGGAGGGAACGTGATAGAGCCGCTGGTCAATCTCTTCGACCGTAATATGCTCCGGCTCGATTTCGATTTCGACGGGCTCCTTCGTGTATTCGAGGGCAAGGTTCTTCACATAGACGTTCAACGTCGCGCTGAAGAGCATCGTCTGCCTCCGTTCCGCACTCGGCACAACCTTAATCAGCTTGCGGAGGTCAGGGTAGAAGCCCATGTCGAACATCCGGTCAGCCTCGTCAAGAATCAGGAAGGCAATGTCCATAAGGTTCATCTCGCCGGAAGCATTCAGGTCAAGAACCCGACCCGGCGTCCCCACAAGAACATCCGCGCCCGCGCGAAGACTCTGCTGCTGTTCGCCATAGCCAACGCCGCCGTAAAAACTCCCCGTCTTTAAGGG
>JAITNO010000054.1 GCA_031290405.1 Spirochaetaceae bacterium | reverse complement strand
TAAGTTTACCGACGGCGCCGGTAAACTTACCGACGGCGCCGGGGGGCCCTCGAGCAGAGAAAGCTTGGGGCGAAAAGCGTTTCAGGCGCCGCCAAAAGCCGCGCGGAAACCAAAAAAAGCCCGACGCGCCGGCAATGCTTCCCACCGTGAAAAGTGAGAGTTGAGGCGTCAAAAGGCCCTCCGCAGGGTCTGTGGAGGGCCTTTCGTCGATGAGGGCTTGACGGTAGTTGTTGGGGCCATATAATCGCGTTCGTACGTTCAGGCCCATCGTCCCCTCGCGCGCGCGCGAGGGTCAAGAGCCAGGGTCTTACGGTTTCGCTTTACCATGCTTCCATTGTCGCGTGGGGTTTTCGGTTCTGTCAAGGGGGAAAAAGGGCCGTACGGGAGAGGGGTCGCGTTGCGGCAAACCCATGCCGAGCCATATCCACCCGGCCTGCATCAGAAACTTCGACGCCCTCGGCGCGGAGCAGCGATATTTGCAGCTCGCGGCCCTTTCCCTCGCCCAGGGCAATGCCGCCGTCAGCCTTGACGATGCGATGCCAGGCACGTTTTTCGCGGCCGCTCAGGGTATGCAGCGTTCTGACCACTTGACGGGCTCCATTGGGCAGGCCCGAGGCAAGGGCAATGTCGCGGTAACAGGAAACCTTCCCCGGCGGGACGGCCCGTATGGCGGCTACAATGCGGCGGCTCAACTCTGTCGTGCCATGGGTGCAATCACAAGGCATTGTTGCCGGTGTTTTCAGGCGTGGATGTTCCGCAGAGGCTCTCTTTGCATATTCTTAACACGGTTTCCTTAAAATGATCCAGCGATATTTCCTCAATTTCAATGGGAGCGTGTATGCAATCGGAGAACTCCAGCATTTCCTCATCGGATATGGCGCCAAGGCCGCAGTCAAGCGCAACGATTCTATCGCATGCCAGCGCCTCCATTCCGTGCTGAAATATTTCCCGCCAGTATTTCAGCCAGCCGCAGCTTAGGTAAAATACGTTGCCGGATTTGTCTATTTCCTCTTTCCGTTCGGCGCTCAGTATGAGCTCGATGCAGTTTTTTTCCTGGGGGTGCGCGACGGGGCGGCCATTGACGATCGAAGCCAGGTTTGTGTGGCACATACTGCCGTAGAGGAGGACGGTCTTCTGCGGCTTTGTTGCGTCCAACTGCTTGATGATTTCGTCGGCCATTTTATTGTTGTCGAGGTGCAATGCCGGCGACAAAAACACGACGGGGATGTCTTCTTCCCCCAGCTCTTTTTTAATCTCCGGCAGTATTTTCTCAAGCTCCGGCCTAAAGATGCCGCACGCCACTATGTTGAACGTCATTGCTTTTCCTTTTGGGCTTTGTGGAATGCCGCCGCTTTGTTGAGAAATTCATCAAGCGGAACATTCTTGAATAAGTTTTCCCGCCACTTGGCATAGTCAAACGGTTCATTGCAGCAACGGTTGTCAAGATGCGCCCTCATGCCGTCACCCTAGCACAAACGCACCCGGCTTGCAACGTGGAGCGCGTATGCTCCCGAAGGACGCCGGCGAGTGGGGGGGGCCCTCACTCCTTAGCAGAATTTGCCGACAATCGCGGCAAGAACGTCGTTCATCGTGATGACGCCGCTAAAGCCGCCGTATTCGTCGAGGACGAGGGCAAAATGATTGCCGCTTTGCTTCATGTTCTTAAAAAGAACGTCGGCTTTAAGCGATTCGGGCACAAACTGGGCGGCGTGCATCGCCTGCGGAGGCTCGGTCGCAAGCACGCTCGTCCTGTCGCGCTTGTCCAGCAAGAGGAAGTCGCGGGTGGAAAGGACGCCTTTGATGTCGTCGACGGTCTTGCCGCACACGGGATAGTGGCTGTGCCTGTTTTCGACAATCTTCTTTTCCCAGTCTGTATCGCCCTCTTTAAGCCATAGAATCACGGTGTCAAGACGATGCGTCATCAAGTCGCCGGCGTTTTTGTCGTCAAACTCGAACACATTGTTGATGATCTCTTTTTCGCGTTCCTCGATGGCCCCTTGCGCGCTGCCCGCGTCAACCATCAGGCGGATTTCCTCTTCGGTTATCTCGTTTTCGTCTGATTGTGGGTCTATCCGAACGATTCGCAGGATAAGATTCGTGCAAAGCGAAAGCAGCCATATCAGCGGAGCAAAGAGACGAGAGATAAAACTGATGATCGCGGACGCGAAGTAGGCAAGCTTGTCCGCCTTTTTCATCGCGACCCTCTTGGGCACAAGCTCGCCCAAAACAATCGTGAACAGCGAAAGGATAAGCGTGATGACGACGACGGCGATCTTCGTCAACGCGCCGGTCGAGATGCCGGTGTCGAAGGACGTGAAAAACGCGACCAGCCTGCCGGAAAAGCCGTTCGCGGCGAACGCGCTCGCCATAAAGCCGGCGAGCGTGATGCCTACCTGAATGGTCGCGAGGAACTTTTCGGGTTTTTCTTTTAACTTTAACAGGCGGATGGCTTTTTTATTGCCGCCTTCCGCTTTTTTCTCCGCCTTGGTCGCGTTAAACGAGATAAGGGCGATTTCGGCGGCGGAAAAAAAAGCGTTAACGCATATCAGGCTAAGCTGAAAAAGGATTTGCCATAGAAGAGGGTCGGGATCGTCTTGCATTATCGGAACGGGCGGGTCGAAAACCCCGCCGCTCTGCGCGGCAGGGTTGTTCCACCTCTACCCTCTCCACGAAGGCTACCAATCATCGTGCGGGTCGTCGGGGTCGCGGCTGTCCTCCACAAAAAGGTCCGTTACCGCGCGGAGGTCGTCGAAATAGAGGTAGTACGTGCCGTAGGCTTCCATCGGATCAACGTCAATCCTAAAACCGACCACTCTGATTCCCAGATAGGACGAATAGTGATAATCCGTCTGAACTATGCTGTTGTAATCGCCGGTTTGCGGCGGAATGGGCACGGCCATCTGCTTCCAGCCCTGGAAGTTAAGCTTTCCCATATACAGCTCGAAGTACCGCCCTCTGGCGTCTTCAATAATCAGATAGAGCTTGTGATTGTAATTGCGCCCGGCAGCCCAAACGGTGATGGTTTTGGTGATGCCTTCGACGGGCATCGGACGCACCGCGTTAATGTAAATGCTCGTGTGGCCCCTGCGGAGGAAGTCAATCCTTGTCCCCAAGACGTTGTTGTCCGACATACCGAGGTCGGCTTCGCCCTCAATCGGCTTCTTGGCCTGGGGGCCGCCGGTAAAGAGGCGGCTCGTCGCAAAGCCTGAATCCGTGGAGATGTACGCGTGCCAATACCCTTCCTGTTCGAACTTGTCGATGGAAATCTCTTTTAAGGCTTCCTGCGGAAGCGTGCCCTGCACGACGTTTGCGTCAGGGGCGCCGATTTCCGGCTGTTGCTGGGCGTTTGCCGCCGGCTGCTGCGCGAAAGCTAAGCCTGCACCGACTGTCATAAATACTATCGCTAAATATCGTTTCATTCTCTCTATCCCTCCTTACTGGTTATTGCCCGCTTGGTTGTTCGGCGCGGCTTCAGCGCCGCCGGCGGCCCACAATTCATTTACCGTTTTCGGATTGGCGAGGGTGTCCCCGTCATAAATCGTCTCGTATACGTCGGTAAGCGCTTTGAGCTGGGCGATGTACAGATAGAAAGGAACTACTTTTGTTACCTTTCCCGTCGTCGCGTCATGCTCGACGCTAAGAAACGTTTTTTCGTTCGGCTCCGTCCAGAGCCTAAACTTGACAAACGTTACCGCATGGGTCGAACGCGGAACCTGGCTGGAAATCATCGGAATCGACTCGGGGATGTTGCTGCGAAGGTTTTTCCAACCCAGGTAGCGAAGGCTCCCCAGCGGAATGACGTGCACCATCCCCCTGTTGTCGCGGATGTACGCTTCAAGATAGTAGTTGAGGTTTGAGCCCCAAACCCACACATCGATGGCGCGAGTCCTTCCAAGCAGGGGTATTTCGACCGGCTGCCCCTCGCCGCCGCTTGCCGTTGGATAAATGTCAATCCAATTGAAGCCCGAACGACTGAAAGAACCTTGAACGCCAAGGCTCTTCGCGCCGGCTTCGCCGGCAAGACGCTCAAGCGTCAAGGGCGCCGTGTTTACGACGGCAACCTGTGGGAAAGACTGATCGTCCGTCTTGGTCGTGTATTTGCTTCCCACCGCCTGCCAGGTGTAGCGATACTCTTCGCCGTCCACCACATAGGGCGAACCGTCGAAGTTCTCGAGGATTCTTGACGTGATTTCAACGGTGTTGCCGTCCGCAAACGCCGAAACTGCTGCGCTCCCTAAAAATAAAAGAGAGAAAATGGCTGTTAAACTGCCTTTCTTCATAATACGGGTCTCCTTTCTCCGCTGTGTCTTATAATGTCAACCAGCATTTTATTATAGCCGAAGATACCGGGTTTGTCAAACCTAAAATCCGATGCCATATTTCACTCCAGTATCGGCGAAAAAATCAAAACTGTAAAGAGGGCGCCTTGCCTCTTCGCAAAGTCAAGGCGTTGCTTCAAACTTTAGCAATCAAACAAACGGCGGAATCTAGCTGTGAAAGGGGGCTCCCGCCTTGGGAAGGATGCGGGGCTTGTGGGGGGTCTGAGAGGTTTTTTTAAGGCCTCCCAGCGGGGGCGTTGTGCGGCGCGTAGGCCCTCTCCCTCCTCCTGGATGCATTGAAATTATTGGGCTGGGGGGTTAAGCTGGGGGCTATGAGTTTGAACGATGTTTTTACTTCGTTGCGCGGGGCGCAGAAGGCGCTGGCCCTTGAAAGCGGCGCGAAAAAGAATGCGGCGCTGCGTGCGGCGGCGGCGGCGATACGGCGGGAGGGGGCGGAGATTCTTCGTGCAAACGGCCTTGATGTTGAGCGCGCCCGGCGCGGCGGCATGAAGGAAGCGCTTGTCGAGCGGCTTGCGTTAAACGAGGGGCGCCTTGACGAGATTGCAGGCGGCATCGAAACAATCGCGGGCCTTGCCGATCCTGTGGGGAGGGCGCTTGGCGGCTGGACTCTGCCGAACGGGCTTTTTATCGAACGGGTGAGCGTTCCGCTGGGCGTTGCGGCGATGATCTACGAATCGCGCCCGAATGTTACGTCCGACGCGTTTGCCCTTGCCTATAAGGCGGGGTGCGCGATTCTGTTGCGCGGCTCGAGCGCGGCGCTTAACTCGAACGGGGCGCTGGTGCGGGCGATACAGCGGGGGCTTGGGCGTGGCGGCGGGGTTGTGGACGCGCTTGCTCTTGTGGATTCGGGGGATCATGGCGATATTGACGAGATTTTGCGCGCGCGGGGGAAAGTTGACGTTGTCCTTCCCCGCGGTGGGCGCGATCTGATTCGGCGCGTCGTCGAGAATGCGCGCGTGCCGGTGATCGAAACGGGTGAGGGGAACTGCCACATCTATGTGGAGCCGAGCGCTCCGGCGCAAAATGCGGCGGACATCATCTGCAACGCGAAGATGCAGAGGCCGGGGGCCTGCAATGCGGTGGAGACGGTTCTTGTCCACAAAGACGCGCTTGCCGCGCTGGCGCCGCTTCTGCTGGAGGGGCTGGCGGGCAAGGTTGAGCTGCGCTGCGACGAGCGGGCGAGGGGTGCGTTCTTGGCGCACGGCGGAGGGGCCTTGATAAAAGACGCTGTTGAAGAGGATTGGGCGACGGAATACCTGGATTTCATCCTTGCGGTGAAGACGGTCGACAACCTTGATGAGGCGATTGAACACATCAACAGGTTTGGCACGGGGCACAGCGAGGCGATTCTGACCGGCGACCTGCGTTCGGCGGAGCGCTTTAAGCGGGAGGTTGACGCGGCCTGCGTCTATGTGAACGCTTCGACGCGTTTTACGGACGGCGGCGAGTTTGGCTTCGGCGCGGAGCTTGGCATATCCACGCAAAAGTTCCACGCGCGGGGGCCCATGGGGCTGGAGGCGCTCACCTCAATCAAGTATGTGATTTGCGGCGAAGGGCAGCGCCGCGGCTAGGGTATGGCGACGCTCTTCATTGTTGCCACGCCGATTGGCAATCTGGGCGACGTCAGCCCCCGCGCGCTCGAGACGCTCTCTTCGGTGGACATGGTGGCTGCGGAGGATACGCGGCAAACGCTCAAGCTGTTGACGCACTTTGGCATCCGCGTTAGACTGCTCTCCTGTAGGGCGCAGAACGAGGAGCGTGCGGCGGTAAAGATCGTCAAGGCTCTTGACGAGGGAAAAAACATCGCCTATACGTCCGACGCGGGGAGTCCGGCGTTAAGCGATCCAGGGGCGCTTTTGGTCAGCAAGGCGGCGGAGGCGGGGCACACGGTTGTGCCGATCCCCGGTCCTTCGGCGTTTGCCGCGTTGGTGAGCGTTTCCGGCGCGTTCGACAAGAGCGTTGTTTTTGAAGGATTTCTGTCGCCGAAGGCCGGCAGGCGGAGGTCCCGGTTGCAGGAGCTCCTCGCGGCGGAAAGCGCCTTTGTGCTCTATGAATCGCCGCATAGAATCGTTAAGCTTTTTTCAGATTTAGCCGAATTTGAAAGTGAGCGTTACGTCTGCGTTGGACGGGAGATGACCAAGCTTCACGAGGAGTATATGCGCGGTTCGGCCGCCGAGGTGTACGCGCTCTTGGCTGGGAAAGAAGAACAACGCGGCGAGTTTTCGGTGTATGTGTCGGGCAAAAGGCGTAAAGCTTTCCTTAAACTTTAGGTTTGGTTTTGCCGATAGTAGGGTAAGTAAAGGACGGAGTTTATGATGTCAGTAGGAAGGGTTAATCCATTAGAGCAAGTCTTCAGCGGAAACGGCAAGGCGAATCCGACGGTAAAATCGACAAAGGGCGATTCCGTCAGCATTTCGTCGGAAGCGGTCGAAAAAGCCGAACGTCTCCGCGTTGCCGAGATGGTAGCTGTGGCTCCCGACGTGCGCGCGGATAAAATAGCCGACCTTAAAGAAAGAATCAACAATCCGTCTTACATGAACGAAGCGGTCATCCGGGAAACTGCCGAGAAAATCCTCGACGCGCTCTTCCCCGACTCAGATTCCTCAATAACGCTCTAGGGCGGCCTCTAAGGGGCGCCGATTGACTCAGGCGATGCCGACTGGTCCTCGCCGTAGGCTTCATCCATTAAAGGGGTGGGCGGGGCGTTTCCGCCTGCGGGTGGTTTGTTCACAGGCGTTGGCGGCTTGCCTGCTGTTTGCGCGACGGTCGACTCCCACGTTTTGGTTGTCGACTCCAGCGCCGCCGTTGTCGACTCCAACGCCGCCGCCCTTAGAAACACCGGCATCGAAGAACTCAAACAAACCATCGCCCGCAACGCAGAGGCCCTCTTCCTCCAATAAGGGTGAGGAGGGGCGCGCCCCCCGCGCGGGGAGCCGCCCCCGCGCCCAAAAAAGGCGGCCCCCCGAAGGAGGCCGCCTGATGCTTGAGCCCGTCGAAGCGCCGGCGTTTGCTGCCGTTTTAGAGCTTGTACCCGACGGCGACTTTTACGTCGATGCCGTGGCCCAGACGCGTTTTGGCGTCGTCCCCCCTGCCGTCAATCGCATCGTTTTCAACCTTGTTTGCAAGCCGAATGCCGTACAACAGGTCTCCGCGCAGGTAGACGTTGTTGGTAATGGCATAATCGAGTCCGCCGCCAAACTTAAACCAGAAGGCGCTGAAATCGCCGGGCTTATCTACCTCATAGCCAGCAGTTTTTGCGCCGACAATGACGCGGTAGTTGATGCCGAATATGGGGAAGACGGTCAAGCTGCCGAGCGCGATGGGATACTTGCCCAGCAAGCCGATGTCGAGTCCGGTAACGGAGAAATCCGTCGTGGTCGCATCTCTGCCGGTGCGTTCACTCGTCGTCGTCCCACCGCCGCCGAAAAAGCCGAACGACAGTTCAGCGTAGGTGGCGTCCAAGAACAAAAACCCGCCGCCGAAATAGGGCATTTTGGTTGTCCTTGTTGTTGAGCCGCTCGTATACTCATAGCCGCCTCCAAAATCGCCGGTAAGGTAGGCGCCGACGCCGGCGCTGAACAGGCCGGCTTTCTTCTCTGCGGGAGTTGTCGTTTCCTGCTCCTGTGAGAAAACCCCGCCTGCAACAATGGTTGCAAGCGCTAAAACCGAAATACATTTTTTCATACAATTTCCTTTGGCGCTTAAAGCCCGCCCGGCTTTAGTTTTATACACACTCTACGAGTATGTTCTCTTGTCGCCGCTTGCGCGGCGCAAAATACATTTTAATCAGCCGGCCCCTCGCCTTGCTCAGGGACCGGCCCGGGCCTCCAGCTTGACGGCCTCGGCCTCCAAGTTCACGGCCTCGGCCTCCAAGTTCACGGCCTCGGCCTCCAAGTTCACGGCCTCGGCCTCCGGCTTGACGGCCTGGGCCTCCGGCTTGACGGCCTCGGCCTCCGGCTTGACGGCCTCGGCCTCCGGCTTGACGGCCTCGGCCTTTAACGTGCCAGGAGTGGCGGGCGCGCCGCCGGGGACAGACGCCAACACCCCCTGGAGG
>JAITNO010000037.1 GCA_031290405.1 Spirochaetaceae bacterium | reverse complement strand
GCGGTTTTCGGTTTCGCCTTGCGTGATGAACTCTTTCTCAAAGCGCTCGCCGAACTTGAGGTACTGCTTGTCGCCGGTGGAAAGCTCCTCCTCGCCGATGATCGAGGCGAGGTTGCGGATGTTCTTTACCTTTGAATAGGCGGCGAAGAGCTGGCTCGACAGATCCTTGTGGTCCTCCCGCGTAACGCCCTCGCCGATGCCGTCCTTCATTAAACGGGAGAGGCTGGGCAGCCCCGACACGGGCGGGTAGACCCCCTTTTGCGACAACTCCCTGTCCAGAACGATTTGCCCTTCGGTGATGTAGCCGGTAAGGTCGGGGATGGGATGAGAGATGTCGTCGTTGGGCATGGAGAGTATGGGCAACTGGGTGATGGAGCCGGCGGAGCCTTGTATTTTGCCGGCGCGTTCGTAGAGGGAGGCTAAGTCCGAATAGAGGTAGCCCGGATAGCCTTTGCGGCTGGGCACCTCGCCCTGCACGGTGGAGATTTCCCGCAGGGCTTCGCAGTAGTTGGTCATGTCGGTCATGACGACGAGGACTTGCATATTCCGCTGGTAGGCGAGGTATTCGGCGGCGCAGAGGGCGCAGCGCGGGGCGATGAGCTGCTCGAGGCTGGGCGCGTCGGCGAGCGAGAGGAAGACGACGACGTTGGAGAGGACGCCGGAACGTTCAAAGTCGTTCAAAAAGAAACTGGCGACGTCGTGCTTGACGCCCATTGCGCAGAAAACGACGACGAAGCTTTCGTTCGCCGTGAGGATCTTCGCCTGCCGGATGATCTGGGCGGCCAATTTGTTGTGCGGGAGGCCGTTGCCCGAAAAGATGGGGAGCTTCTGCCCGCGGATGAGGGTGTTCATCCCGTCAATCGCCGAAATCCCCGTTTGAATGAAGTCCCGCGGATATGTGCGGGCGTAGGGGTTGATGGGAAGGCCGTTCACGTCTATCGCCGTTGACGAGTATATGTCCGCATAGCCGTCTATCGGCTGTCCGAGCCCGTTGAAGACCCGCCCTAAGAGGTCGACCCCCACGCGCAGTTCCATCGGCTTGCCTAAAAACTCAAGCCGCGAGTCGGAGGCGGAGAGCCCCGTCGTCGTGTCGAACACCTGCACGGCGGCAAACGCGCTGCTTAAATCGACGACGCGCCCCAGGCGCTTGCCGCCCGACCTGTCGTAGATGGCGACCATCTCGTTGAACGCGACGTTCCGCGTCCGCTCGGTGATGACCAGCGGCCCGTCGATTTTTTCCAGGCCCCGATATTCGATTCCCCTCATAACGCCGCCTTGTTTTTATAGATGTTTTTCAGCCCCTCAAAGTCGGTGCGCGTCTTCTCGGCAAATTCGTCGAGCTTCTCCAGCGCGTCGTTCGGCACCTCGCTCTTCAGGCGGGACATATTTTCCTTTATCGAGTGAGCCAGCACGCGGATAAGCGGCGCGCCGAGCCGCACACACTCATCAGCCTGGCGATAGAACTCCATGATCATGCCAAGGAGCTTGACTTCCTTTTCGGGGACGCAGTACATATCAACGTCGTCAAACGAATTCTGCTGGAGAAAGCCTTCCTTGATGATGTCCGCCGCCGTCAGGATGAGCTTTTGGTCGTCGGGCAGGGCGTCCACCCCGATAAGGCGGACGATCTCTGCAAGGCGCCGCTCGCGCTGCAAAAGGTTCAGCGCATCCTGGCGCGTCGTCCGCCAGGAATGGTTGACGCGCTCCCACCAAGGGGCAAGGTCGGCGGCGTATTCGCTGTAGCTGTCCGTCCAGCTGATAGCCGGATAATGCCGCGCGTTGGCAAGCTCGCGGTCAAGCTCCCAGAAACAGCGGATGAAGCGCCTGGTGTTCTGCGTTACCGGCTCCGAAAAGTCCCCGCCCGGCGGAGAAATCGCCCCGATGATGGAAATCGAGCCTTCAAGCTTGCCCAATGTCTTCACGCGGCCCGCCCGCTCGTAGAATTCGGCAAGGCGCGAGGGGAGGTAGGCGGGAAAGCCCTCTTCGGCGGGCATCTCTTCGAGGCGCCCCGAAAGCTCGCGCAACGCCTCGGCCCAGCGGCTCGTGCTGTCCGCCATGAGCGCGACGCTGTAGCCCATGTCGCGGTAGAATTCGGCCAGCGTTACGCCGGTATAGATGGACACTTCCCGCGCGGCGACGGGCATATTCGACGTGTTTGCAATCAGAATCGTGCGTTCCATGAGGCTGCGCCCCGTGCGCGGGTCGACAAGGCGGGGAAACTCGGTAAGGACTTCGGTCATCTCGTTGCCCCGCTCGCCGCAGCCGATGTAGATGATGACGTTGGCGTCGCACCACTTGGCGATGGCGTGCTGGGTCATCGTCTTGCCGGTGCCGAAGCCGCCGGGGATGCCCGCCGTGCCGCCCTTCGAGAGCGGGAAAAACACATCGATGACCCGCAGCCCCGTAATCAGCGGCTGGTCGGCGGCGAGGCGCTTCGCGGCGGGGCGGGGATTCCGCACGGGCCACCACTGGGCGACGGCGATCTCCTCCCCCCGGTCGGTCTTTGCGATGATCGACTCAATCGTAACCGGGCCCGCTTCCGCCAGAAAACTAAGGCTCCCGCCCTTCGTCCCCGGCGGCGCCATGATCGTGCACGTAACGCTCTGCGTCTCTTTTACCGAGCCCAGCGCCATGCCCGCCGCAACCTCGACCTCCTCGCCCGCGCTCAAGCGCTGCCGAATCGCCGCGTCGGGAACAAAGTCCCAGAGCTTCTTTGCATCGAGCGGATCGCCCTCGGCGCCCACCGCCATGAAGGCGCCTGACTGTTGGTAAAGCGTTTCGAGGGGCCGCTGAATGCCGTCGTAAATGTTCCCGATAAGGCCGGGGCCCAGGAGCGCGGAAAGCGGCTTCCCCGTGGTAAACGCCGCGGCGCCGACCTTCATGCCGGTGTCGTCTTCGTAGACCTGCACGACCGACTGCCCCCCTTCCATGCGGATGATCTCGCCTGCAATCTTCTTTTCGCCGACGCGGACGACGTCGTAGAGGGCCGCCCCCTTCATGCCGGAAATGTGGACAATCGGCCCGGCGATGCGGGCAACCCGCCCTTCAGGCGCCTCAGGCGGCGCCTCGGGCGCCTTCAGCCTTGCCTCCACTATGGAAGGGGCGATTCGAGGCAGAAGGCGGTCGGGCGGCGCCACAGGCGCGTGTGCCTGAGGTACTTCAGCCTTTGCCTCCGCTGCGAGAGGGGCGGTTCGAGACGGAAGGCGGTCGGGCGCTCCATTGGGGGAACCCTTTCCAAAAAGCGCGTCCGACAGCTCGGCGCGGTACTTCAACAACAATTCTTCCATCTCCGCGCCAAGCCGCACATCGACCGAAGCCGACCGGGCGTCAAGCCGGAGCCTGACGTCCGCGCCGCCAAAACGCGATTCAAGCTTCACCTCGTTCATCGTCCAAAGGGAAGCGTCGCACTCAGGCAGAGCCTTTTTCAGCAGCGCGTCCAGCTCGTCCGGACGCAAACCGGCAAAACTGAAGGCCCCGTTCGCCGCGTCAGCCGCATCTTCCTGGAAACACTCCCTAAAGCGCACGGCAAAGACCTTGCCCGCGCAATCAAGCAAGGTTTCCCGCTTCGCGCCCGTCAAAAACGCTCCGGTGGCGTCTTGCAGACGCTCCTCCGTTTTTTCCCATTGAATGCGCCTCTTGTCCAGCGCCAGCCGCGCGTCGGTTTCGGCCCGGTATGCGTCCAATTGACTCGAAAACCTCGCCCTTTCCGTCGAAAGAGCCTCGCGCAGTTTCCCGTTCCACAGGGCCCTTTGCTCGGCAATCGCCGAATCCGCGTTTTTCCGTAGCTGCGTCGCCTTCTTATGCGCGTCGTCAAAAATCTGCTTGTCCAACTTTGCAGTCGATGATAGTTCTTCCATTTGCTCTCAGCCTATCAGAAAACAACGGAAGGGGGAAGCCTCCTCGGACGCAAAGCCTACCGCCTGTGCGGCGCCGCGCCGCCCATTGTAAAAAAAAGGGGCGCATGGTACGCTGGAAACATGGACGAGGCTAAAAAGAGCGCATACATCGAAAGCACCATTCCCAGCTATGCCACGGCGAGGCCCAGCGGCGACCTGATAACCGCCGGGCGGCAGTATCTTACCCAGTTCTTTTGGGAACGCCAGCGGCACGAGTACAAGCTGTATGTAAGCCAGGCTATGGTTGACGAGATCAGCGACGGCGACAGGGAAGCGGCGCAACGCCGGCTTGATTTTATTGCGGGCATTGAGAAATTACCGGAACCGGATGGACGACGGGAACTGGCCGGCGTCTACCAACAACTTCTCAAGATTCCTAACCGCGCGAAAGCCGATTGTTCCCACCTGGCCTTCTGTGTGCTAAGGCGCATTGATTATCTTTTAACCTGGAACTGCGGCCATTTGGGGCCGACATCGCAGATGAAAGTCCGCGAGTATAACGATATGCACGGGCTTTGGACGCCGACGCTGATAACGCCGGAAGGTCTGATGACGCCCATGTAAGGAGAAAACCTATGAATTGTTCAGGCGATCCGAATTACTACATTGACCCTGTTTTAGCGGAATGTCGCGAGCGGAAAGCTCACGTCATTGAGAAGTATGGCGGCTGGGAGGGCTATAATAGGCACTTGCGGGAAGACCCTTGCCTTACCCCCGACGGGAAGCCCTGGCCCACGGCCAAACCGGAGGACCTGGCCGCCCTGATGGAGCGGAACAAGCCGCCGGCTTACCCGCCCGCCGCCGTCAAAGAATAACCCCCCGTTTTTTTGTAGCGGCCTACGGCGGCTTTGGACGCCGACGCTGGTAACGCCGGAAGGTCTGATGACGCCTATGTAAGGAGAAAACCTATGAATTGTTCACCTGACCCGGATTACTACATTGACCCTGTTTTAGCGGAATGCCGCGAGCGGAAAGCTCACGTTGTTGAGAAGTATGGCGGCTGGGAGGGCTACCGCAAGCATCAGCGGGAAGACCCTTGCCTTACCCCCGACGGGAAGCCCTGGCCCACCGAATCGCCGGAAGACGCCGCCGCCCGGATGGAGCGGAACAAGCCGCCGGCTTACCCGCCCGCCGCCGTCAAAGAATAACCCCCCCCGCTACGCCCCCAGCAATGCGCTTTTTGCTCGCGAGCGGCCCTCCCCAGTCTTGGGCCCCCTTCCCTTACGGAATGATGATGCTTTGGACGGCGCTCCAGGGGCCTTTGCCGGCGTCTTCGTCGCCGTCCAGGGAGCGGTTTTCCCAGCGCATCATGATGTGGAGGCGTTTGCCGATGTGCTCTGCGTCGAACACTCTGCGCCAGGGGCTTGCCGTGCTTTCGTAGCTTTCCCCGCCGGGGGTTTTTGCCGATTTTGGCGCGGGGGCGTCGAGCGGGAGTATCCACGTGCGGGCTTCCGCGGCGTGGTGGACGCCTTTGTCGTGCGTCTGGGCTCCCAGGCGCCGGAAGTCGGCGAAGATTTCGTGGTTTGTGG
>JAITNO010000109.1 GCA_031290405.1 Spirochaetaceae bacterium | reverse complement strand
ATGTTTTGGTTGTCGACTCCAATGTTTTGGTTGTCGACGCCAACGTTTTGGTTGTCGACGCCAATGTTTTGGTTGTCGACTCCAATGTTTTGGTTGTCGACTCCAACGTTTTGGTTGTCGACGCTCACGTTTTGGTTGTCGACGCCCACGCCGTGGTTGTCGACGCCCACGCCGTGGTTGTCGACGCTCACGCCGTGGTTGTCGACGCTCTCGCCGTGGTTGTCGACGCTCTCGTCGCTGGAATCGACAATCATCGGCTCAAAAATGACGATCGTCAACGTAAAAATGACGTTCATCGGCTTAAAGATGACATTTATCATCTTAAACATGACATTTGTCAGCTCAGAGACGGCAATCATCATCTTAAAAATGACAATCGTCAGTTACAGAGGGAAAATGCTCCTGACGCGATTGCGTTGGACGCTGCCGGCGATGACGCCGTGGAGGGTTTTTTTAAGGTCGCAGGGGAGCAGGTCGACAAGCTCGAGCGCACAAGCTTCCGCCGCCTCGTCCTCAACCTGGTTGAAGAAAAGGATTTTTTTACCCCGCGCCGCCTTGAAAAGACCCCCGTGCGCGCCGGAGCCCGCGATAAGCGCGGCAAGATGCCCCACCTCGAGCCGCTGCCCCTCCTCTGCGCCGACAAGCGAAAGGAAGAGGGGGAGGCGGTGGACAAGAGCCTCATCTATCGGCCTGCCGAGCGGCCAGAGGGGAAGGACGCCCACCGTAAGGGTCGTGGACTCGGCAACGACGGGTTCCCAGTCCTCCCAAGCCTTAAGGGGCTTCATGCGCGAACCGTCGCCTTCGATAAAAACATACTCGTAGAGCCCGATAAGCCGTTCGAGGGCTCCAGGCTCCAAAGACGCCAGCCTGCCGCCGCGCGCATCCCCCGCAAGGGCAACGCCGGAGCGGGCGCAGTCGGGAAGGCCGTCCCGGTCGAAAAAATAGTCATAGCGGTTCTCGGCTGCGGGGGGGCGGGCCATATGCGTCGTCGTCGCAACCAGCGTCCTGCGTGCGCGAAAACGCTCGGCCAGCGCCCAGATGGAAGAAGTCTTCCCGCCGCAGCCTATAAAGGTGGCCACTTGAGGGCCAAACGCGGCAAAATATTCGGTAAACGTTCCCGTCATGTATCGCTCAGCCCCACCTTCGTCTGTCGTCCCTTTCCCACAGCCATCGTCAATCCCCCCATCGTACGCCCGCTTTAATCTATCGCCGCGTACGGCTATACTAGCCCCATGCCCAATCGAATGTCAATGAAAAACCGCGTCGCGGCGCTGCTCAAACAGCTTAACGAGGGCCTCTTCGACAAGGAAAACGTCATGGCCCTGACCTTCCTCTCCGCCGTCGCGGGGGAGGGCGTCTTCTTGCTCGGGCCTCCCGGCGTCGCCAAAAGTCTTGTCGCGCGCCGCCTTAAATTCGCTTTCGCCTCCGGCTCCGTGTTCGAATACCTGATGAACCGCTTTAGTACGCCCGACGAACTCTTCGGCCCCGTCTCCATCGCAAAACTCAAAGAACAGGACGCATACGAGCGAAACGTCGCCGGCTTCCTCCCCACCGCAAGCATCGTCTTTTTGGATGAAATCTGGAAAGCCGGCCCCGCCATACAAAACGCCCTCCTTACCGTACTGAACGAAAAGATCTTCCGCAACGGCGATAAGGACGTCGCCGTGCCGCTCAAAGCCCTCATCTCCGCGTCAAACGGCTTGCCCGCAAAGGGCGAAGGCCTCGAAGCCCTGTGGGACCGCTTCCTTGTGCGCGTCAAGGTCGGCGGCGTCGAAAACGACGACGCCTTCATCGAGATGATAGAAAGCGCGTCAAGCGGCCTGGAAGACGCGGTGGACAAGAACCTTAAAATCACCGAAAGCGAGTACGCCGCCTGGAACGCCGCCATCGACGCAATCAAACTGGGCGATGCGGCGCGGCGCGTCATCCTCCACCTGCGGAACGAGGCCATCCCCGAGCGCAACCGCAAAGAGGAAAACGAAAACTCCCCCCTCTGCGCGTCGGATAGGCGCTGGAAAAAGACCGTCCGCCTCTTGCGCGCCTCGGCGTTTCTTAACGGGAGGAACGCCGTCGACCTTGCCGATTGCTTTTTGCTCAAACACTGTCTCTGGGACGACGACGCCTGCGCCGAAGAGGTGAGCCGCATGATACGCCTTGCCGTCTGCAAACAGATCCTCCCCGACGCAAGCTGCTGTAATGAACTGCGGGAAGAGCTTCCCTCGCTCCTCCAGACGATTATGAACGAAACGCACACGCTTACCGATACCAGAAGCGAAGAAGCAAAAACCGTGAGCGAAGAATACTATGCCCTCCGCAAAGGAGACGCCCTCCTCTACATGAAAAAAGAGGCCTACGATTCCCTTTCCGCCGTCCCCACGACGGCAAGCCTCTATAAGATGAAGAGGCTCGGCTCCGGCTACCTGAGTCGCAACCAGGCGCAGATCATCCGGGAAAAGCTGGAGGGCTTTGCCGTCTCCTGCGACGATAAAACCATCGACCTGGAAAGCGCCTTCGTGTTCGACCGCAGCGCCCGGCTCCGCACGGGGAGCGCGCCGTTTTGCGTCGCCGTGGACGGGGAGGATTTCCGCGTGGACACCAAGACCGTGGGGGAAAGGCGGCGCCACACGGCTCCCGCGACTGAGGCCCGGGAACGCGTCTGGGATGACAAGACGCAAGGGTACCTGGACCGCATCGGCGAAGTGCGAAGCGGATACGACGATTTTGTTCGCCGCGGAGCACAACGCCTTGCCGGCAACCTTTTCGCCTGCGACGCGGACCTCGAAGCGATGCGTATCTATGCGGCGGAGGCAAAAAAAGAATGCGAAGAGCTTGAAATGCAGATCCTGGAGATACGGCATACCTACAAAAAAATAAAACCAGGCTCCATCCTGCTGCACTAGGGCCCCATGACGCGAAACAAGTTCCACTCATTCGTCAATTTTGGCCCCGTCGGTACGCGCCGTTCGCGGGAAAAGCTCAGCATAAGGCTCTTTGAAGGGCTCGCGGACAAGGCGGCGGCGAACGCGCCCCTACAACTTAACCCCGGCGAGGCGGGAGTCTTCACCCCCGCCCTCAACATGATGCTCTCCGACGGCGCGCTGCGCGCCTTCTGCGCCGGAAATCCCCTCTGTGCCGAGCTCGTCACCCTTGACCTTCTGGGCTTTATCGACGGCGCGCACGCAAAAATGATCGAAACGGGCGCGCCCTACGCCGACGAAAGAGCTTTGCTGGAAGATGTTTCAACCCTCAACAAAGACGACTTCCTTGAGGTGTGGGACGGCGTGGCCTTGTACCTTAAAGACGCCTACCTGGATGATTTCAACGCGGACTTCCACCGTGAAAACTTCCGCGCGTGTTTTCGCGCCTCGAAGAGGAAGGCCAAAACGCGCTCCTTTGAAAGCGTGAAGGGCTACTTTGCCGACAAATGGCGCGCGCTCATCGCGAAAAAAACGGTTTCGTGGGAAGGTGAGTTCATTGACGCACAAGGGGACGCGTTCCTGCACGGAATGCGCCGGCGCATCGAAAATCTCAAGACGGTGGCACAGACGCTTGAACCCGGGACGGATGTCTTAGGCAGGCTCTGGAACGCCCAGAAGGGTCTCTGGAAGAAGGCTGACTACGACGTTCTATCCGCCTATGCTGATTGTTTTGCCAAAGACGCAACCCTGCAAGCTCTGGCGCGCGCCCTGGGACGCAAGAGAGAGTCAAAGGTACAAACGGCGGAGGAAGGGGTTTACGGCAAGCGGGTCTTTGAATGGGTGGAGGAGGTGAACGAAGGCGGCAAGACCGAAGTAACCGGCGTTCATTCCGGCGGAGACATAGGCGCCGCGCTTCCGTCCGACCTGGCCCTGCTTCTGGATGAGGATGCGGCGCTTTTGTTCTATAAGAGATGGGCCGAGAAGAAATTGCTCGTCTATCAGTATGTCGATAAGCGGCTTGTACGCAGGGAAACGCAGGAAACTGGCGGCGCAACAAAAAAACGCGAAGCTGAGGGGCCCTTCATCCTGTGCATCGACACGTCGGGTTCCATGCGCGGCGACGCGGAACGGGTCGCGAAGTCGTTGGTGTTTGCCCTCCTGAAGTTTGCGTTGAAAGAAAAACGCTTGTGCTACCTGATTTCGTTTTCGACGGACATCGAAACGCTGGAGATAAGCGATCTGGCCGCCCACCTTGGAGCCCTGACGGAGTTTCTTTCAATGAGCTTTAACGGCGGCTCCAACGCGGGCCCTGCCTTGCTCGAAGCGCTGGCTGTGCTGGAAAGGGAAGCCTACCGAAAGGCCGACGTGGTGATGGTCTCGGACTTTATCGTGCCGCCCTTGGAAGGGGGCGCCGCGGCGCGGATAAAGGCCGCGCAGGCGAACGGCACGCTCTTCCACGGCGTTCTTATCGGCGACATTGGCGACGACGCGGTAAACCGCGCCCTGCTCGAGGAGCTTGACACAAATACGGTCTATGCGGCATATTCGTAAATCATGCAAAAAAAACTGACATTTCTTTTCACGCTGGCCTTCGTCGCCGGCGTTGTTTTCGCGGCCGACCCGGCCGAAGGTTATTGGCTGAGCGTTGACGACAAAACCGGCGCGGAGACTGGCGGCTGGCACATATACGTCGCCAACGGCGCTCTCTACGGAACCTTGCTTTCCGCGCCGGGAAAAAACGTCGAGGCGATTGCCTCGCATTGCAAGGAATCCTACTCAGGCTACTCAGGCGGTGCAAAAATAAACACGATGAATATCTTCAACGGCGTAACATGGATCTACGGCCTCAAGATGAAGAGCCCCGGCGTTTGGAAAGACGGCAGCATCATCGACCCCGACGACGGCAACCAATACGGCTGCGAGATTACCTTCCACAAGGCTGACGGCAAAGACTTCAAAGAAGACACGCTGGAAATGCGCGGAAAAGTCGCCTTCCTCGGCCGAAGCCAGTTCTGGCGGCAAAGCGTCGAAGAAAAAGCAAGCAATCTCTGGTAAGACGGTGCCGCCCCAGCGCCCCCCGCATAACGCAAGACGCGCCGTCTGCCGCCGCCCATGAATGATGTGCCCACGGGCGTTGGCAACTTGGTCACGGGCATGAGCGGCTTGCCCACGGGCGTGAGCGACAGACACTATAGGGCGGATGTTCTTGACAGGCAACTCGGGGGCGGCTACAATCGCCTCATGTGGAATATATACGATAAGCTGATTGACGGAGTGCCCGAGGATCTGACGGTGCAGGCAAGCGCGGCGGGTAGCCACTGGATTGCCGTCCGCTCGAGCGCGGGTGGTTTGGGGCTGGCCATGCGGATAGATGTTGAGTCGATGCCGCGCGTCTTGTCCGACGATTTGACGGGGATGAATCTGAAAGAGCTGGCGCGTTACGCGAAGTCGTGGAACTTCGTCGACGCGGGGTTCGGCGTGGCGGCGCTGAACGCCTACTACAACGACCATGCGCGGGCGCGCGCGCTGGGCATAGAGCTGCCGGACGAGAGCCGCAAACACGAGGCGTTTGACGTATACCGCGCGGAGCTTGCCGGCAAGAGGGTCGCGGTTGTGGGGCACTTCCCCTTCCTGGAACGGCAGCTCCAGCCGGTGTGCAGTCTCTCGATACTCGAACGGCGCCCCGAGGACGGCGATTATCCCGATCCGGCCTGCGAATATATCTTGGGTGAACAGGATTATGTGTTCATCACGGGCTCGACGCTGGTCAACAAGACGCTGCCCCGCCTCCTTTCCCTCTGTAGGAACGCGTGGACGGTGCTTGTCGGCCCGACCGTAACGCTCTCCGACGCGCTCTTCGAAGCGGGGGCGGACGACCTGTCGGGCTTCGTGGTCACGGGCCCGGAGGTTTGCCTCGAATCGGTGGGCGGCGGGGAC
>JAITNO010000091.1 GCA_031290405.1 Spirochaetaceae bacterium | reverse complement strand
GCCGATGGACCGGTTGTTCCCGCCCATGTTTTTGCCCAGTTTGTCCATCGTCTCCTCGGTTTTCTTTGACTGCTCGACCATCTCCTTTATCTGCTTGTCCGTTTCCTTCATCTGCTCGGCCGTCTCCTTTATCTGCTTGTCCGTCTCCTTCATCTGCTCGGCCATCTCCTGAAACTTCTTGTCCGTCTCTTGCGACATTGCCTCCATCCGAGCTCTCGACTCCATCATTGCCGCCCAGACTTTCTCAAAGGTGAGTCCCCGCGCCTGTTCCGCCGCCTGTTCTGCTGTCATCATTCCCATGTCAATCTCCTCTACCGTTGTGGCGGGGGCAGTATACCGCGCCATCCCCCAAACGGCAAGCTCCCCGCCCCTCGCAAGTAAACGCCCCCGGGCTCATCTCCAGGGGCGTTTACTTCAATCTCTTCCTTCCGCTTATTGCTTCTCGTACGCGCCTATGTCCGGAGCGCCGCCCTGGATGCGGGGTGCGCCCTCCACGTCCGTGGGCACGCCCCCCTCCTCCCCTCTTCTCTTCTTCTCTGTGAAAACAAAGCCAAAAGCTGGGGAGGGCGGCTTGCGAGCATAAGGCGTAGCGCTGGGGCTTAGCCCCGTAGGGCGCAAAACGCGCCTGTGGCGCCCTGTGGCGCCCTGTGGCGCCCTTAGCGCAGTTGCATGAGGAGTTTGCGGAGTTCGGGGTCGGCGGTTTCTTGCGTTTGGGGGGGGCTTTTTGCGCTGTTGGGCGCTCCTTCCTCCTGTGGGACGACCTCGTCGCCGGGGCTTACGGCGTCGAAGAAGCCGCGGCGGGCGATGAGGCCGAGGGAGACTTCTTCGTCGGCGCGCTGGACGGTGAAGCTGCCGACGACATCGGCGGGCAGGTAGGCGAAGCCGGGGGCGTCGCTTTTTGTTTGGAGGCGGCCTTTGCGAACGACGTCGTAGACGGCGCCTGCTTTGACGCCGTCGACGCTGCCCTTGTCGATAAGGGCTTTGTCGCTGTCGCGCCGGATAAGGGTGGCGCGGAAGGGGAGCGCGTCGGAGAGTTGCCGGACGATGCCGGCGCTTGAGTTCCGCAGTCTGTCGAGGCCCGTGCGCGAGACCGTCCACGCGGCGGCGAGGGCGCCGGTGCGCGCGACGTAGAGTTCGGCTTTGATGGAGAGGTCGCGTTCGTTTTCGGCGTTGGAGAGGGTGATGAAGTAGTCGCAGGGGGCGCCGTCTTCGGCGAAGGTTTCGCGGGCGCTTCTGAACGCGGCGGAAAAGGATGCTTGGCGGGTTTCGAGGTTCAGCGCGTTGATGTTCCGCTGATGAGAGAGGATGTCTTTGACGTAGACGGCGGTGATGTACGAGGCGTCGGTATGGTAAAAGGCTGACTGCGAGGCGACGGAAAAGACGGCGACGTTCCAGTGGGGCTTGAGCTCTTCGAGTTTTACGTTCCAGAGGCGTTTGAGGGAGCCTGAGAGGAGGGCGCCGTAGGTTTCGACGGCGTCGTTGGTTTGGCGATCGCCTTTGCCCAAGTCTTGCAGGAAGCGCAATTCTTCGAGGTAGAGCTCGTTGTGGGCTTGCCCTTTGAGGACGTCGGCGTAGCCTCGCCGCTCGTCGGCGTAGGGGTTGACGCGCAGTCCGCGCCGGTATTCAAAGAGGGCTTGCTCGTTCTGGAAGCGCGCTTTGTAGGCGGCGGCGCGGGCGAAATGGTAGTCGGCCGCCTTTTTGCGCCGGGGGTCTTCGGCGCCGGTGCCGGCGACGAGGAGGTTCTCGAAGGCGGCGCGGACGAACTCATCGTCGGGGTCGACGCCTAAGGCTTGCTCGAAGGTCGTGCGGGCCTCAAAGACGCGCCCCAAGCGGACAAGGGCCATGCCCTTGAGGAACCAGGCTGAAACGTCGGCGCGGCGGGCGCGGATGGCTTCGTCGGCGAGGCGCGCGGCTTCTTCAAAGTCGCCGTTCCGATAGCGGAGGCTGCCCAAGAGGTTCCGCGCGGGGGCGAAGCCGGGGCGCAGGGAAAGAGCGCGCTCGGCGTTCCGCATGGCTTGGGCGATCTTTCCACTGCGCGCTTCGAGGTAGGCGGAATAGTAGAAGACGCGGGGGTCTTCGGGGTGCTCCAGTTGCGCTCGCTCGGCGTAGGAGGCGGCCTGCGCCCCGTCGCCTAAGGATCCCAAGGTAAGGGCGAGGGAAAGGAGGAGCCGCCTATCGTCGGGGTAGAGGCGGGAGGCGCCTTTGTAGCGAGTGGCGGCGTCTCCGGTTCTGCCGCGCGCCACGTCGAGTTCGGCGGCGGCGAAGAGGGCTTCGCGGTTGTAGGGCTCGCGGGAGAGCGCGTCCTTGACGAGCGCGTCCGCTTCGGCAAGCCGCCCGAGGGCCGCCAGAATAAAGGCTTCGAGAGTTTCGCTCTCGATGTTCAGGCGGGAAAGCGTCCGCGCCTTTCGCACCCAGTTGAGGGCTTGGTCGTATTCGCCCAGCTCGTAGTAGCACTCCGCCAGGGCGCGGCTTGCCTCGCCGTGCGCGGGGTTGAGCTTGAGGCATTCGAGGAAGTTCTCGACGGCGGAATACCAGTCGTCGTCGGCCTGAGAAGCCCGTCCGGCGTCGTAGAGGGCCTGGGGCGAACGTGCGGCCTGCGAAAAAAGGGGCATAGGGCTTAAAATAAAACCCGCAATAAGGATAAAAACGCAACGCATCACGAGAAAACTCTAGCAGATTTTCTTTTTCTTGGCGAGGGCTGCCGCGAGGCCTGCCGCGCATTGCAGGTTGACAATGCAGGCCGAGGCAAATTCGATCGTGCGGACGCCGTTTTCATAAGTTTGTTTTAACACGTCCCAGTCGAAGGCGTACAGAAACATTCCCACCGCCATATCCTTGAAACAAGCGACGACAGTGAGCAAAAAAATATCGATACCCACAGAGAGAGGGCCGATCCCCACGGAGAGAGCGCCGATCCCAGCTAAGAGGGGGCCGATTCCAGCGGAACCGAAGTCGACAATTTTTTCTCGATCGTCGACAACGGAAAAGCTGGAGTCGAC
>JAITNO010000131.1 GCA_031290405.1 Spirochaetaceae bacterium | reverse complement strand
ACGGCGGCGACGAAGCGTTCGACCTGGCCGACGATGTCCTGAACGCTTGCGGCGGACACGGTTTCTCCGCTAAAGCGGATGGTGTCGCAGTTTGTGAAGAACTGATGGAAATAGCGGGGTCGCGCGCAACGGAGTGCGCGCGTAGGGGGGCGTGCCCCCCTCATGCTCTCTTCTCTTCTCTTCTTCTCTGTGAAAGCAAAGCCGAAAGCTGGGGAGGGCCGCCCGCAGCCCCCAAAGCGTATTGCTGGGGGCTTAGCCCCGTAGGGCGCAAAAGGCGCCCTCGGCGCCGCCCTTTTATACTCTATAAAGTTCGATGCCGTTGTCGATGGGGTAGGCGCCGCCGTTGAGGTGGGGGTTTTTGAGGATGTCGAGGGCGAAGGCGGCGATTGTTTCGGGCTGGAGCGGGGCGCCGCCGGGGGCGTTTTCGCGGTTGTAGC
Organism: Spirochaetaceae bacterium; assembly: GCA_031290405.1. Classification (GTDB taxonomy): domain Bacteria; phylum Spirochaetota; class Spirochaetia; order Treponematales; family Breznakiellaceae; genus JAITXS01. The sequence goes on along the minus strand of JAITNO010000131.1, from coordinate 6,511 downwards.
GCCGCGCGGCGTCGTCCATGTATTCGGTGTCGGTAAGGCCGGGGCAGATGACGTTGCAGGTAACGCCGCTGCCGGGGGCGTTGCGGGCGACGGACCGGGCGAGGACGCCGAGCGCGGTTTTTGCGGCGGAGTAGGGCGCGGTTGTGGTGAAGCCGCGTATCGTGGCGGTGTTTGTGCCGCCGAAGAGGAGGATGCGGCCCCAGCGGCGCTCGACCATGCCGCCGAGGTAGGTCGAGACGAGGGCACCGGGGAGGATAAGGTTCACTTCCACGATGCGCTGCCAGTCTGCGGGGCTGGTTTCGGCGAGGGCTTTGCGCTGGAATGGGCCGTGGGCGCAGACGAGGATGTCCGTGTGGGGGCAAAAGTCGCGGATTTTACGGGCGTCGCCGCCGCCGGTGAGCGGGATGAGGGCGCCGTGGGGGTGGCTGCCGTGCGCGGCGACGGCGTGCTGGGTGCGTTCGAGGCGTTCTTGCGACGTGCCGCCGATGATGGTGAGCTGGGCGCCGTTTTGGGCGAGGGCGAGGGCTACGGCGGCGCCGATGCCGCCTGTGCCGCCTACGACGAGGGCGTTTTTGCCGGCGAATGGTTTTTTCATGGCGTTGAGTGTATGCTCTTTTGCATGAAACTGGAAGATGTTGTTGTTGTGCTCTGCCGTCCGTCTGAGCCGGGGAATGTGGGCGCCGTCTGTCGCGCGATGAAGAACATGGGGCTTGTCCGGCTGCGCCTTGTTTCGCCTGAAAACATGGTCGATGAGGTTGTCCGCGCGCGCGCGGTTCACGCTGAGGATGTGTGGGCGGGGGCGCGCTTCTTTGGTTCGCTGGGTGAGGCTGTGGCGGATTGTTCTGTTGTGGTGGGCACGAGCAGGCGGCGGGGCAAGCGGCGCAAGGGCATTGCGCTGTCTCCGCGTGAGGCGGCGCGTTTCTTGGGGGCGTATCCCGGCGGGGGGGGCGTGGGGGCTGCGCCCCCGCCGGCTGCGCTCGTCTTTGGGAATGAGCGGACGGGGCTGGAAAACGACGAGCTTGCCCTCTGCACGTTTTCGTCGGACATTCCGGCGAACGGGGTGTTTCCCTCCCTTAATCTTTCCCATGCGGTTCAGATTTACGCTTACGAGCTTTTTATGGCGCTGGATGGCGGGGGGGCGGCGCGGCGCGGCGGCGCGGAGCCGGTACCGCGCCGCAAGACGGACGCCCTTTGCGATTCCATCTGCGATTCGCTTGAGGGTCTGGGCTTTTACACGCGGGGGGAGCGGGGGGCGCAGCATGAGTTCTTCCGCGACGTTTTTTCGCGCGCCGCCTTGACGGAGTTTGAATGCGGCTATATGGATAGGATTTTCCGCAAAGCGGCGCGTCTGGGCGCTGGGGGCCGCTGCAAAAAATCCTAAAGCTCTCTCCTGTAAAGCCGATATTCAAAGGGTGAGGCAAGGGAGTGCCTAGATTCAATCGCGGAGTGCGGTTAAGCCAAAATTCCTGATAGGGGAGGACATGATGATAATAAATCACAACCTGAGCGCGATGTTTGCCGACAGGTCGCTCAAGACGACGCAGAACAAACTGGACAAAAGTTCGGAGAAGCTTTCGAGTGGGGAGCGCATCAACCGCGCGGGCGACGACGCTTCCGGGCTTGCCGTATCCGAAAAGATGCGAAGCCAGATACGCGGCTTGAACAAGGCCTCGGAGAACGCTCTGAACGACATATCGTTTATACAAACGACGGAAGGCTATTTGCAGGAGGGCCAGGACATCTTGCAGCGCATCAGAGAGCTTGCGGTGCAGTCGGCGAACGGCATCTACACCGAAGAAGACCGCATGCAGATTCAGGTGGAGGTGTCGGCGCTTGTCGACGAGGTTGACCGCATCGCGTCCCACGCGCAGTTTAACGGGATGAATCTTTTGACGGGGCGCTTCGCCCGTCAGACGGGCGGGAACTTCATCAACGCGTCGATGTGGTTCCACATTGGCGCAAACATAGACCAGAGGGAACGCGCCTACATCGGCACGATGACGGCGAAGGCGCTGGGCATACGCGACGTGGGGGACGATTCCATCATGTCGCTGGAGACTGCGGCGGACGCGAACCGCGCCATCGGCACGATCGACGAGGCCCTCAAGATGATGAGCAAGCAGCGCACCGACCTTGGGGCCTATCAGACGCGGCTTGAACACGCGGTGCAGGGTCTGGACGTCGGCGCCGAAAACTTGCAGGCTGCGGAATCGCGCATCCGCGACGCCGACATGGCCAGCGAAATGCTGCGCTACACGACGGAGCAGGTCCTCAGCCAGTCCGGCACGGCTATGCTCGCCCAAGCCAACCAGCGGGCGCAGACGGTCTTGCAGTTGTTGCAATAGTTTTTCTTAAATGCTTACGTTGATTGAAAAGGGGCGCGCCGTGAGTGCGCCCTTTTTTGTGTCCGCGCATAGGGAGCTCCGCCCTCCTCCGTTCCTCTTCTCTTTATGAAAACAAAGCCCAAGGCTGGGGAGCGCGGCTCGCAGACCAAAAGCGCATTGCTCAGGGGTGGCGCCGTAGGCCGCAAAAACCGCCTGGGGCGGTTGATTTGGCGCGCGCGGGGTGATACAATGAGCCTATGACGTTAAAGAATTTTGTGGTGTTTGAGGGGTGCGACGGCGCGGGAACAACGACGGCGCGGGAGATTATGCGGGAAAGGCTGGAAAAGACGCCGCTTGCGGGGAAGGTCTTCGACACCTTTGAGCCGACCGACGGCGCAATCGGCAAGCTTGTCCGCGCCGCGCTGTCAAACTCCGTGGAGTTTACGCCTGAGGCGTTGGCGTATCTTTTCGCCGCCGACCGGTATGAGCATATCTTTGGGCCCGGCGGCGTCGCCGAACGCTGCAGATGCGGCGACATCGCCCTGAGCGACCGCTACGTCCTCTCGTCTTATGTGTATCAGGGGCTTTTATGCGACCGGAAGCTTGTCTTTCGCCTTAACGAGGGGTTTCCCGCGCCGGAGCTTCTGGTGTTTTTCGACATTGAGCCGGCGGCGGCCTGGGGGCGCATCGACGGGCGCGGACGACAAAAAGAAATCTACGAGTATCTTGACTTCCAGGTGAAGGTTCGGGAGCGCTACAAGGAGCTGCTTCCCCTTTGCCGCGAGCAAGGGGCGATGGTGGAAGTGATAGATGCGTCGCGCTCACGTGAAGAGGTTCAGGAGGCGGTCTGGGCCGCCGTTCAAAAGATGTCGGCGTTCCAGGACGCTTGACGCTTAGGCGGGCGATGCGGCGCGCAGGGCGCCGCCCCCGCTGGGAACGCCGGCGTCCGTCGCCGCAACGCCCGAGAACAAACCATTCTCACCAAAGAACAAACCGGCGCGGCTTGAGGCCGTGGGGCGCAGGCCCAGCGCGGCCGCTTTCCGCGCTTAAAATTCTTCGCGCACCATCGTAATAATCTGCGCGGTTTTAACATCCAGAGCCTTTAAGCTAAGGCGTTGGGCGTTCCCCCGCGTGGTAAGAGTTCCCGTTATTACAATGCCCGCGCCGAGCATCTTGCCGATCGACACCGCCGATTTGTCGTCGACATCGCCCGATGTTTGGAAATCCTGCTCTTGCCTAATCGCGTCGACGGTCTTCCTATCGACCATTTTGAATTGACGGGCGTCGACAAGCTGATATTCAAGTTCATCCATTATATAGGCGCCGGTTTCCCGGTCCCTCGTGGAAACGCTTAACACGGCAATCGTGCTGTTTTTGGACAAGTCCGCAATCAAAGCGTCGACTATCTTTGAAAGGGCCCCGTCCAAAGACGAATTTGCCGGATTGGACTGCCGTGCCGCCGGCCGTGAGCCTGCCCCGGCGCCGCCAGACGCCCCGCCGAGCGTAAAAAACTGATTTTCCTCCGGCCCGTAGCACCACAGCAGCGCGAACGGGTTTAACAAAAGCCCAAGGGCTATGTTCACGCCCTTCACCCCTTTGGTGAGCGCAAAAGTCTGGCTGCTTCCGTCGTCCGCCGTTACCGTGGCCTCATGGCCGCCGATAAAATTGCTCACCGGCGTCATAACAGGCGCGCGCCCAATCTGCTTCCCGTCAACGGCGACCGCCGCCCCCCGCGGCTCCGTGTCTATCCTAACCTGCGAAGTCGAAGCGCACCCCAAAACATAGAAAAACCCAAGTGAAATCAACGCACACCCGGCCCCGCCGACAACGCCGGCAAAACGATTGCCGGATTTTCCGTTCTTTTTCATAAAATCCTCCAAAGTAAAATAAAAAATTGCATAAAGCGTCAAAAGAGTTTAAGGCTGCGCGACCGTCCTCAAACAATTTGAACGGTTATAGCAGTTTCGATATAGCTTTATACGAAACATTGTATATTATATATAAAATTTGTCAATAGATTTGATTATCTTATATCAATATTCATATAACATGGACTTGGAAAAATTGGTCATTGACAACATCAAACGGATTCGTAAAAAGAAAGGGATCACACAGGAAAAGCTGGCGGAAGCCTGCGACATGGCGACCAGCTACATTGGTTTGATGGAAATTTACCGGAATGTGCCGAAACTCTCCACCATCGGGCGGATAGCGGACGCGTTGGACGTGGACCCGCTCGCCTTTTTTATGGATGTTTCGGATGATTCGCCGGAAAGACAGGAAAAAGAGTTTGAAGTGTACAAAGTCCAGATATTAGATGCCGTCGAAAAAGCGGTAACGCCGGTTTTGAAGAATTTGCTGCGCGGCCAGGAATGAAGGCGACGCCGCCTATGCGGGAATTCGTAACAATCGGATTGATTTTGAGGCGATGCGTCCCCTTGACAAAAAATCCCGGCTCTGAAATACTGACTCACGTGGAAGGCTGACGGCTTATAAAAGGCCGGGCCGAAAAACGGGTTGCCGAAACACCACGGAGGAAAAATGGCAAAGAAAAGAATTACCGCTGTTATCAAGCTCCAATGCCCTGCGGGGAAGGCGACGCCTGCTCCTCCTGTCGGGCCTGCGCTGGGGCCTCACGGGGTGAGCGCGCCGCAGTTTGTCCAGCAGTTCAACGACAAAACGAAGTCTATGGAGCAGGGGCTTACCATTCCGGTCGTCATAACGGTTTACCACGATAAGTCGTTCACGTTCATCCTTAAAACGCCGCCGGCGGCGGTGCTGATAAAGAAGGCCGTGGGAATCGAAAAGGGCTCGAAGGAACCTCACAAGGTGAAGGTTGGCAAGCTGCCCCAAGCAAAGCTTCTGGAAATCGCGATGCTGAAGATGCCTGATCTTTCGGCGATTGACGTCGAAGGGGCAAAGAAGATTGTCGCCGGCACGGCGCGGTCGATGGGCGTGGAGGTGGAAAAATGAAGCATGGCAAAAAATACCTCGAATCGCTCAAGAAATACGATCCTGCGGCAGTTTTGGATATGCTAAGCGCCGCGCAAACGGTAAAAACAATTGCGTTCGCAAAGTTTGACGAAACAGTCGAGCTGTCCGTAAAGCTTGAGCTGAAAAAGAGCCAGTCGGTGCGCGATACGGTGGTGCTCCCCCATCAGTTCCGCGGCGAAAAGAAGATTTTGGTGTTCTGCAAGGCCGAAAAAGAAAAGGAAGCTCAGGATGCGGGGGCCGCTTTTACGGGCGCGGAGGATTTAATCGAAAAGGTGAAGGGCGGCTGGCTTGATTTTGACGTGGCCGTCGCCACTCCCGATATGATGAAGGATGTCGGCAAGCTCGGCATGGTGCTGGGGCGCAAGGGGCTTATGCCTAACCCTAAGACGGGGACCGTCACCTTCGATTTGAAGGGCGCAATTGCCGAACTGAGGAAGGGGCGCGTTGAATTCCGCGCGGATAAGACGGGCGTCATCCACCTTGCGGTGGGCAAAGTTTCGATGGACGCCGAAAAGCTCGCCGAAAACGCGACCGTCGTTATCGGCGAAATCAGACGGAAAAGACCGGCGGACGCAAAGGGCGATTTTGTTCGGAGCATCTGCCTTGCCTCGACGATGAGTCCGGGCGTGTGGGTAAAGGACGAGGGGGTATAACATGGCGATAGTTGCAAAGAAAATACAGGCGGCCAAGACGGCTTCCATAAAAGAATTAAAAGAAAGTTTCGAGAAGGCTCCTGACTTTATCTTTACCGAATACCGGGGCTTGACTGTTGAGCAGATTACCAATTTGCGTAAACAGCTTCGCGTGAAAGAAGCGTCGTACAAGGTTATAAAGAATAATTTTGCGCGCATCGCGTTCGAGGAGCTTTCGCTGCCCGACGCGGCGTCTTACCTTGTTGGTCCGACTGCCGTTGCCATTTCACCGAAGGATGCCAACGAAGTGGCGAAAATCTTGCTTGATTTTACGAAGGAAGCGCCGGTGCTAAAGGTAAAAGGCGCGTTAATCGGCACATCGGCGTATGACGCGAAACAGGTGGAGGCGTTCTCGAGACTGCCCGGCAGGCTTGAGCTCATCTCGATGCTTATGTCCGTTATGCAGGGTCCGACGCGGAACCTCGCGGGATGCCTCAACGACATTCCCTCTCGTCTTGTCCGCACGGTCAAGGCTATCGCCGACAAAAAGGCGGAAGAAGG
>JAITNO010000150.1 GCA_031290405.1 Spirochaetaceae bacterium | reverse complement strand
CCCGGGGCCCCCGGGCGGGGCCCTTGGGGCTTGGGGCTTGGGGCCCCCGGCCCCCTTACCCCGGTTTGGGCCCGGGGGCACCGGGGGGGGGCGGGGGGGGGGGGGGCGCGGGGGGCGCTCCCCCTTCCTTTGGAAATCGTCTACAATCGGACTATGACACAATTAAAACGAACGGCACACTGCGGGGAACTGCGCGCGGCGGACGCCGGAAAGACGGTGATTTTGAACGGCTGGGTCGACGCGAAGCGCGCCCACGGGGGCGTCTCTTTTATCAACCTGCGCGACCGTTATGGGAAACTGCAACTGGTCGTCGACGCGGAGGGCGAGGATGGGGCGGCCCTGGACGCCATCTGCGCGGAGCTTCGCAATGAATTCTGCATCGCGGCGGTGGGGCTTGTCCGCCTGCGCCCCGCCGCCATGGCAAACCAGGATATGCCGACCGGCGAAGTCGAGGCGCTCGTCAGCAAGCTGGTCATCCTGGGGCGCTGCGAGACGCCTCCCTTCCAGATTGAGGATGAGACGAACGCCAAAGAGGAGCTCCGCCTTCGTTTCCGCTATCTTGACTTGCGCTCAGGCGGTATGCAGCGGCGCATCGCGCTGCGCGGCGCGGTGAGCTTCGCCGTGAGGGAATTCTTGACGGGGCAGGGCTTCTGCGAGATCGAGACGCCGACGTTTATCCGCTCGACGCCGGAGGGCGCGCGGGATTACCTTGTGCCCTCGCGCCTCTACGCGGGGAAGTTTTACGCGCTTCCCCAGTCGCCTCAGCTCTATAAGCAGCTCCTGATGGTGGCCGGCTTCGACAAATACTTCCAGCTTGCCCGCTGCTACCGCGACGAGGACGCGCGCGGCGACCGGCAGCCGGAGTTCACCCAGATTGACATTGAGATGTCCTTCGTCGGACGCGACGACGTGCTCTCCCTGACCGAGTCCCTTATGGGCTTTGTCTTTAAGAAGACGCTTGCCGTGGAGCTGCCGGCCCGGTTTAGGCGGCTTGCCTACGACGAGGCGGTGTCCCGCTTCGGCAGCGACAAGCCGGACCTGCGTTTCGGCCTGGAGCTCCAGGATTTTGCGCCCTTTGCCGCCGCCTCCGCGTTTGGCGCGTTCAAGGGAGCCCTGTCCGAAGGCCAAGCGGCGCGGGAGGCCGCCGCCGCGCAGGGCGTCACGAAGCAAGGCGGCGCGGTGAAGGCCCTCGTCGTTCCCGGCAAGGCGGATTATTCGCGCCGCCAGATTGAAGAGCTTGAGGCTCAGAGCAAGGTCTACAAGGCGAAGGGGATGGCCTGGATGAAGGTTGCCGGCACGGAGGCGGCCCCCGTACTTGAAGGCGGCGTCGCAAAGTTTTTTGCCCCGCAGGCGGACGCCATAGCCGCCGCACTCGGCGCAAAACCCGGCGACCTCATCCTCATCGTTGCGGATGCGGACGCGAGGAGGGCGAACATTGCGCTGGGCGCGGTGCGCTCGAAGCTTGCCCGCGATCTGGCCCTCTGCGACCCCGCGCGCTTCGAGTTCGTCTGGATTGTCGACTTCCCGCTCTTCGAGTACAACGACGATGAAAAACGCTGGGAGGCCGCCCACCACCCGTTCTCCCATCCGCAGGATGAGTGTCTCGAGTCGTTGGAGCGCGACCCGGGCGCGGCAAAGGGCGATCTCTACGACCTCGTGCTCAACGGCTATGAGCTTGCTTCCGGCTCGATCCGCATTCACGACGGGGACCTGCAAAAGCGGATCTTCAGGATCGTCGGCCTCAGCGACGAGGAGGCGGAGAAAAGATTCGGCTTCTTCACGCAGGCGTTCAAATACGGAGCGCCGCCCCACGGCGGCATCGCGCCGGGGCTCGACCGCCTCGTCATGCTGATGGCGGGAAAGAGCTCCATCAAAGAAGTGATAGCCTTTCCCAAGAACTCCTTTGCCGAAAACCCGATGGACGGCTCGCCCGGCGAGCTCGACGCCCACCAGCTTGAGGAACTGCACCTGGCTGTTCGCGACAAGACAAAAGACTAGGGTGAGCTTTTAACGCGTTTCCGAACCGAAACCGCTTTGATCTCTAAGATAGCCGGCGATGTGAAAGGCCCGGGTTTCCCCTTCCAGGTTGCCCTTGATGTTGGCCAAATCCTCAGAAATTGAGTCGATGCGCACTTCAAACGCGTCGAAGCGCGCTTCAACCGCGTCGAAGCGGGCGTTCATTCTGTGCTCAAGGTCTTCGAAGCGGGCGTTTGTCCTTTGCTCAAGGGCGTCAATGCGTTTGTACACGTCCTGATTGATCACTTCGCGTACGGCCTGTATGACGATGTTATAGATGAATTTTTTCATGGCCCCACGGTAGTGCAAAAAGTCTTGTTATGCAAGCCAAGCGGAGTGGAGCTGGGCGCCTCCCCTCCGCGCCTCCGCCTCGGAGGCTCCGTGCGTGAAGGACGCCCGCGCACGGGCCACATCGTTCAACGCCGAGGCGATAACCCTAGGGTCCCCGTCCTCAAAGACCGCTTCCAGATAGGCGCTAATATCCGCCTCGTCCCGCAGATGTTCCGCCGCATCCCAATCGGTAATCATTTATTCAACCTCCGCTTTTAAGTTGTGCGCCCGCGCAATGTCCGAACGCTGGGTGGATTTATCACCGCCACAAAGGAGCGCCACGCAATCCCGGCCCTGGTAAACAAAATACAGGCGATACCCCGGCCCATAGTGTATCTTCTTTTCAAAGACGCCGTTCCCCACCGTCGGCCCGCGCTCCGCGTTTTTAACCGCGGTCTAGCTGTGCTCCTTCCGCCGCTTCTCCTCGTATTCCTTTATCAGGGTTTCGGAGATGCTCTGGGGGACTCTGCCGTATTTCTCGAACTCCATCGTAAACTCAGCCTTGCCCTGCGTCATGCCGCGCAGGGCCGTCGAGTAGCCGAACATCTCGCTAAGGGGGACTTCCGCCTCGACGCGGCTGAAGGTGCCGTCCTCGCTGGAGGCGTTGATGACGCCGCGCCGCTGGTTCAGGCTGGCAAAGACGTTGCCCTGGAACTCGGTGGGGCCTTCGACGGTTACCTTCATGATGGGCTCGAGGATGCAGGGCTTGGCTTTGTTGTAGGCTTCGCGGAACGCGCCGATGGCGGCTTGCTGGAAGGCAATGTCCGAGGAGTCCACGGGGTGGGACTGCCCGTCGTTGATGAGACAGCGGATGTTGACGATGGGGAAGCCGATGAGGGCGCCCCTCTGGATCGCCTGCTTGAAACCTTTGTCGCAGCTGGGGATGAAATCGCTGGGAATCGAGCCGCCCTTGATGTGGTCGACGAACTCGTAGTCGCCGTCGGCGAAGGGCTCCATGTAGCCGGCGACGCGCCCATACTGGCCGGAGCCGCCGGTCTGCTTCTTGTGCGTGTAGTTGTAGTCCGCCCGCTGCGTTATCGTCTCGCGGTAGGCCACCTGCGGCATACCCGTCTCGACCTCGCACTTGTATTCGCGCTTCATCCGCTCGATGTAGACTTCCAGGTGCAGCTCGCCCATCCCCTTGACGATGGTCTGGTTGGATTCGGGGTCGACGAAGGTCTGGAACGTGGGGTCCTCCTTCGTGAAGCGGCCAAGGGCCTTGCCCATCTGGTCGGCGGACTTCTTGTCTTTCGGCGTAATGGCCAGGCTGATGACCGGCTCCGGCACGAACATCGAACTCATGGCATAGTTGAGGCCGGGGCCGCAGAAGGTGTCGCCCGACGCGCAGTCGATGCCGAAGAGGGCCACGATGTCGCCGGGCGCGCCTTCGGTTATCTCTTCCATGCTGTTCGAGTGCATCCGCACGAGGCGGCCCACCCTAAAACGCTTGCGCGAGCGCGTGTTGGTCAGCTCGGAGCCCTTTTTCAACTCGCCCTGGTAGATTCGCACGTAGGTGAGCTGGCCGTACTGCCCGTCCTCCAGCTTGAAGCCGAGCGCAATCGTCGCGTGCTGCTCGTCGCAGAAAAGCTCGACGCGCTCCTCCCCCTTGTCCAGGTCGAGCGCGAAGTTCTGCACCTCCCTGGGGTCAGGCAGGTAGCGGGTTACCCCGTCAAGGAGGGTCTGGATGCCCTTGTTCTTGTAGGCGCTCCCCAGCATCACCGGGACGAACTTTTCTTCGAGGGCGCCCCGTCTAATCGCCTCGTGGATCATCTCTTCGGGGATCTCCCCGCCTGAAAGATACTTTTCGGCAAGCTCGTCGCTGAAGAGCGAAATCGCGTCGATAAGCTCCTCGCGGTGGGTCGTCGCGTCGGCCTTTAAGTGGGCGGGGATCTCGGCAAGCCTGATGGTTTCGCCCGAAGCGCCGTCGAAGTAGACGGCCTTCATCGTGATGAGGTCCACGACGCCCTCAAGCTTGTCCTCAAGCCCAATGGGGAGTTGAATCATCACCGCGTTAAGCCCGAGCTTTTCGCGCAGCTGCGTCTTTACCTTGAACGGGTTCGCCCCCGTGCGGTCGCACTTGTTGATGAAGGCGATGCGGGGCACGTGGTAGCGCTTGAGCTGCCGGTCGACGGTTATCGACTGGGACTGGACGCCGCCGACGGCGCAGAGGACGAGGATGGCCCCGTCGAGCACACGCAGGCTTCGTTCAACTTCGATGGTAAAGTCCACGTGTCCGGGGGTGTCAATCAGGTTTATCGTATAATCTTTCCAATTAACCTGAGTCGCGGCGCTCTGAATGGTGATGCCGCGTTCTTTTTCAAGCTCCATAGCGTCCATTGTCGCGCCCACGCCGTCTTTCCCGCGCACTTCGTGAATGGCGTGAATCTTGTCGCAATAAAACAGGATGCGCTCGCTCAGGGTCGTTTTCCCCGAGTCAATGTGCGCGCTAATCCCGATATTCCGCATCTTTGTAATATCGATGCTCATGTACATCTACTCCTTGGTTTCTCTTCTTTGTGAAACATATCTTTGATTTTTTACGACTATAGCGGAACTCTTTACGATTTTCAAGGGGGGGGAGCGCCCCCCTCTTGGGACGCGCTGATTAACGAGGGGCAGGCAAGATTGCCGCACATGAGTTAATCAGCGTGTCCCTTGGATTCTTTTCTTCATCATGAGGGCGGCGAAGATGAGGGCGGCGAATTCGGCGATGGGGAATGCCCACCAGACGTTCTGTTCTGCGTTGGCGTGGGTTGAGAATAAAAAGACGATGGGGAGTGGGATGACTATGAGGCGCAGGATGCTTATGTTGAGGGAGCTGACGCCGTTTCCCAGGGCTTGAAAGACGCCCTGGAATGTGATGTTCGCGGCGGCGAAGAGGTAGCCTAAGGTTACGATGCGTATGGCTAAGACGCTGTATCCGGCGGTGGGGCCGGAGAGGTCGAATATGTTGACGATGGGGTGCGCGAAGGCTTGCAGGGCTATCGCGCCTGCGGTCATGATGGCGACGCTGTAAAGGAGGCCGTAGGCGATGGCGTCGTTGGTGCGCTTTTTGTCTTTCATGCCATAGTTGTATGCGACGATGGGGATGAGTGCGTTGTTCATGCCGAAGGCGGCGAAATAGACGAATTGCTGGATTTTATAATAGACGCCGTAGGCGGTAACGACGACGTCGGACAGGCGGCTGAGCATGATGTTTACGCCGTAGTTCATAAACGCCATGAGCGCCTGCATGAGGATTGCGGGGATGCCGATGGCGTATATTTCTTTGATGATGGTTTTGTCAGGTTTGAGGTTCCTGAGGCTGGCGTCGATGTCTTTGTTGCGCCGGTGATGAAAGGTTATGCCGATGGCGAGGCTGGCGACTTGGCCGATGACGGTGGCATAGGCGGCGCCTTGTATGCCCATTGCGGGGACGCCCACGAGGCCGTAGATCATGATGGGGTCGAGGACGATGTTGAGCAGGGCGCCTGTTATTTGCGCGATGGTTGACGCGGTGGTGCGGCCGGCGCCTTGCAGGAGTTTTTCATAGATCATGAAGAGGATGGCGCCGAAGGAGTATGTCATGCAGATGTGGAGGTACTCTGTTCCCATCTGGAGGCTGACGGGGGCGGCGTTCTGTGTGGCGAGGTAGGCTTTTATGGCGAATTGGCCGACGGCTATGAAAAAGGCGCTGGTGCAGACGCCTAAAAAGATGGCGTTTCCGGCGATGCGGCTGGCTTTTACGCGGTTGCCTTCGCCTAAGCTGCGGGAGAGGATGGAGTTGATGCCGACGCCGGTGCCGACGCCGATGGCGATCATAAGCATCTGGACGGGGAAGGACAGGGCGAGGGCGTTGAGGCCGTATTCTCCGGCGCCGGTGAGTCCTGGTGCGTCGGGCATCTGGCTTACGAAATAGCTGTCGACTATGTTGTAGAATGCCTGCACGGCCATTGACAGTATCATGGGGAGGCCCATGCTGAACATGAGGCTTTTGATGGGCACGCTGGCCATCTTGTTTTTTGCGGTGGCTGTTTCGGTTGGTTTCATCATGCGGTGAGTGTAACGCATCCGAATTTCTTTTGCCAATGGGGAGGTTTGGGGGGCGCCCAGGGCCGGCGCACACCTGTACACATTACGGAATCTTCATACGCGAGCGGGCCATTCGCTATAGCGGGAGAGTTGCCCGTTGCAACGGGAGAGTTGCCCACTATGGCGATTTCATTGTGAGGGCCCTAGATCTTTCGCAGGAGTTCCACTGGTTTTGCGCGGCCTGCGCGGAATGCGGGGAACCAGGACGCGGCGATGGAACAGAGGACGGTGAAGGCGCCGATGAAGAGCACGGTGTTCCAGTCGATGATGATGGGTATGGTCTGGAGGTAAAAGTCAGGGTCGAGCAGTTTGATTTCGTTTGCGCCGAAGAGCGGGGTAAAGAGGTTGATGATGTTTTCGATGCCGTGTATTACCTGATTGATGTTGACGCCGAAGAGGAGCCCCAGCGTGATGCCGAAAACGGCGCCGGTAAGGCCGGTAAGGAAGCTGCCGGACAGGAAGATGTTGCTTATGGCGCCGGGCCCGGCGCCGAATGTTTTAAGGACGGCGATGTCGCGCTCGCGCTCGATGACGAGCATGGAGGTTGCCGACGAGACGTTTACCGCGGCGATAAGGACGATGAGGGCCATGATGAAGAGCAGTATCTGCCGCGTCGTCTCGTAGGAGCTGTACTGCGCGGGCTGCACCTGCTTCCAGGTTGATACGTTGCGTAAGAAAAAGCGCAGATCATAGTTTATCTTTTGCGCCACCTCGTCGGCTTTTACGAAGGGCTCGTCGATTTTTACGATGTAGTACGCGTCGGAATAGGCGGGGTCGAGGAGTTTTACCCCGGCCTGATGGCTGATGAGGCACCAGAGGGAGTCGATTTCGTGGTAGCCGGACGACACGACGCCCCGCACGGTGAACAACTGGGTGCGCGGGACGACGTTGCCGTCTTCATTCGTCCGCAGGGTCATGATGCGGATTCGTTTCCCGACTTCGGCGCCGGTGGCGAGGGCTAAGGCGGAGCCGAGGAGGGCGTCGTCGTCGTCGTCGATGCGGGCCTGGCCGTCTATGGTGGAAAGATACTTCTGGCTTCCTTCGTCTTGCCAAAACGAGGGTTCGACGGCGCGGATGGTGATGCCCGTCTTTCCGTTTGCTCCGAGGATGATGCCGATGCCGTCGATCTCCTGCCACACGCCGCGCGTACCGGGCTCGTCTTTGACGATGGCGCCTACGTCGTCGTTGGGTTCGGAAAGCCGCACCTGGATGTGGCCGGTGCCCAGCTCGAGGAAGCGCTCGGTGATGCCTTGTATCATCCCGTCGGTAACGATGAGGGTTACCATTATGGGGATCAAGCTAAGGGCGATGCCGGCGGCGGCGGCGAGCAGGTAGCGTTCGCCCTTGTTTGACCGCCCGAAGAGGTAGCGAAACGCGATGAAAAACTGGGATCGAACGCCGTCGAGGGCCGACATGGAGCAGCCTCCGGATCCCTTCAAGGCCGCGCCCTACGCATAGCGGTCCCCAATGCCGAACTTCTTGCGGAGCAACTCGAGGTGGGCGCCGACGAAGAGCCCCGCGTAGGCGATGAGCGCCACGCCGATGGTGATGCCGACGGGTACCAAAAAGGAGATGCCGTTTATCGCGGCAATCTTGAGGAAGTCGCCGCCGAAATAGGCGCTGGTAAGCGAAAGCAGCAGAAAGAAACCGGCGGCGACCCAGCCGCGCAGCGAGACGCGCTCGCCTTCGTCTTCGAGGCAGGACGATTGTTCGACGCCGAGCATCGACATCACCGCGTCGCTCAGATCCGGCGAGGGCGGCATAAAGGCGTTCCTCATCAGGTTGTCCGCCATTTCGAGCTTGCGCGCCTGGGCCGCGCAACTTTGGCAGAGGGCGAGGTGCCCCATGCGCCGCAGACGGAAGAAAAACGACCCAGCCCCCTCTTCATAGAGACTCTCAACAACAATGTTACAGTCCATGCTTACACTCCTTGCAGATCCCGCAACTTCTCGCGCAGGATCTTTTTCGCGCGAAAAACGTGGGACTTAATCGTTCCCACCGGATCGCCCGTTATAGCCTCGATCTCCTCATACGAGCGATCGTAGAAAAAAAACAAATCAATGCAGATCCGGTATCTTTCCGGCAGCTCCGCCACCGCCTGCCGCACCGCCTGCCGCACCGCCTCTTTGACGCTCTCCTCTTCGGGGGAGAGCCCCAGACTCTCCGCCTCGTAATTGTCCGCAAGGCTGAGGTATTCCTTGCGCCGGTTCACCTTGTTCAACGCGGTGTTGTAGGCAATCCGGTAGAGCCACGTCGAAAACCGCGCGGCGCCTTCAAACTGTCCCAGGCAGTGGAACGCCTTAAAAAAGACCTCCTGCGAAAAGTCCGCCGCGTCGTCCCGATTCCGCAAAAAACTTAAGCCCAGCGCGTTCACCTGCCGCTGGTGCCGTTCAACCAAAAAGCGGTACAACGCCCGCTCGCCCGAAACAACCCGCGCAACAATCAGCTTGTCGTCGAGTTCGCAATCAGGCAGAGCGGCGTCGCGTCCCGTTCCCATCATTTTTTTGGACGCTGGTGGACGGTCCGGTTAATGATGAAGAAGAGCAGCAACGCGCATCCGCAGGAAAGGGGGATGATGCCGCCCAGGAGCGTCATCCCGCTTCTTGTAAAGATCGCCAGGAACACCGTCAGGCAGATGCCCACCACCGCCAGCAACAAACCGGCGAACAAACTGAAAGCCTCCAGGTCAAAATCCTGCGACTGAAACTGTTTCGTCTGAATAAGGAGCATCTTCCGCCGGTGGCTCCACAACAGATGGAAAAACACCACCACGGCGCCCATCACAATGCCCACAATCGGAATAATCGCGACAATAACCTCTGCGCTGCTTGATACGTTCATGTGCTTTACAACCTCTGCTTTTGACACAGCCCCCCTGGAAAGGTTGCATCGAGTCCGGCAAGCATACGCCGGTTTTGGAATGCGCGCAAGGCCCCCCGCCCCCCCCCGCCGCACCGTGCCGGATGCCCGCCGCGGCGTGCGGAGGGCGCCCGCGCCCATGAGCAACTTTTTCACGGGCTTTTTCAATTTGAAAATGGGCTTTTCCAAACTGATTCTGGGCGCGATCGGTTTATTCTTAGGTCGGAATGATTCATTCTTAGGTCGGAACGGTTTATTCTTAGGTAGGAGCGGTTCATTCTTAGGTCGGAGCGGTTCATTCTTAGGTCGGAACGGTTCATTCTTAGGTAGGAACGGTTCATTCTTAGGTCGGAACGGTTCATTCTTAGGTAGGAGCGGTTTATTCTTAGGTCGGAATGATTCATTCTTAGGTCGGAATGGTTTATTCTTTGGTCGGAGCGGTTTATTCTTTGGTCGGAGCGGTTCATTCTTTGGTCGGAGCGGTTCATTCTTTGGTCGGAGCGGTTCATTCTTAGTAAGAATGAATCATTCTTAGGTCGGAATGGTTCATTCTTAGGTCGGAACGGTTCATTCTTAGGTAGGAACGGTTCATTCTTGGTAAGAATGATTCATTCTTTGGTCGGAGCGGTTCATTCTTTGGTCGAAGCGGTTCATTCTTTGGTAGAAATGAATCATTCTTAGGTCGGAATGATTCATTCTTTGGTAGGAATGATTCATTCTTAGGTAGGAATGATTCATTCTTAGGTCGGAGCGGTTTATTCTTAGGTAGGAATGATTCATTCTTAGGTCGGAGCGGACGGCTCTTGGGCAGGGGGCCGGCGCTGATTGAATGTCATAAAAAAAGCGGCAATCATTTTTAATCTGAATGCCGCTTGTTCATTCGCAACGGGGTTTAATGCCCCGCTTTCAAGGCGGGGAGGTTTATTTTAATTGATTGCGTTTTATAATTTCTCTTTATATCCGCATTTTGGACAAACATAATGCGTTTCGCCTTTGTCCAGCTCAATGCCGCACAAGGGGCAACGTTTCTTGGGCGGGGCCGCTTTCGATTGGTTTGTCGCTAGGTATTCTTGGCTTGCGCCGTTGACGCCCGATGTAAAGGTTAGTTTGGCAATATTGAGTTTGTCTTTGAGAAGCGAATACACGATCTCAATGAAATTCTCGACCGTCATCACCTTTTTAACGACGACAAGCCTGCAATCCGGGTAAGCCTTTGCAAGTTCGTTCTCGAAAGCCGGCCCCTTTTGCTTATTTGTCGGCGCGCCGTTAAGGATGCCCTGTTGTTTATACGTCTCCAATACATGAGGCAGCAACGGGTCGTTTTCCGCCAACACCAGCGCGTGGTCAAAGTTTTGCAGCGCTTCCCAGGCAATCTTTTTAATTTCATTGCAGGGGTACACCATTCCGACCCCCTGATTGACGGAATCCTCCACCTCGATGGTAAGTATCCCCGTGTGCCCGTGCACGTATTGCGCCTCGCCCTGAAAGCCTAAAAACCGGTGCGCATACTGCAAGTCTAATTTTGTGAAACTTCTCATGTGTTCGTTTCTCCTTCGCGTTTTATTGAATTTCGGCCCTTGCGGCAAAGGCCATGAATCGCAAGCAGTGTACATGGGCATGGTTTTTTATGCAAGAGAGCGCAAGCGCAAAGCGCAGCGCTCAGGGCTTGGCGCCGCAGGCCGCACAAGGCGCCTGCGGCGCCCCCCTTGCAAGAATTTTTTAATTTGCGCTATAATCGGCCTCTATGCCTATGACCAGAGACGACTTGGAAAAACTAAAAGAGATACACCTTGCCCCGTATATGTACCTCGCAACCGCATTAATCGGGAAGGCGCGGCAGGCCGGAGGCAACGCGTTCCGCCACCAGTTGGACGCCATGACGATACTCATCGACTACGGCTACATCTCTTCCGTGCTCCTCAAAGCTTCTATAATACACGACCTTATCGAAGACATCCCCGAATACAACCGCAACGTCATCCTCTCGGTCGACTATGAATCGCCGAAAGTCTACGAGCTCGTCCTCGAAGTAAGCAAGCGGGAGGGCGAAACGAAGGCCGCCTTTCTTACGCGGATTAAGGAAACCGGCTCGCGCGAGGCGAAGGTGCTCAAGTGCGCCGACCGCATCTCCAATATGATCTCTCTTGGCTTCGTCAACGACTTCGAGTTCATCGAACGCTACAGCACCGAGACGGAACGCTACGTCTACCCCATAGCCGAAGAGGTCGATAAGAATATGCTCTTCGAGCTTACCTGCCTGGTCAAATCGCGGCGGAGGTTCCTGGGGCTCATCGAGATGCGTCGCAAATACTTAGGCGAAGAGCCCCACCCCGCGCCATGAACGCACACACAGACGGCGACTTCTTTGACCGCCTCCAATTCCTGGCCGAAGCGGCGCTGACGCGCCGCAAGAGGGCCAAACGCCTTAAGCAAGAAAAACGGCGGGGGAAAAACGCGCTGCTCGACTGGCTCGAAGCCTTCATCTGGGCCGCCTGCGTCGTCCTCCTTATCAATCAATACTTCTTTCAGGCCTACCAGATCCCCTCCGGCTCGATGATAGACACCCTCCTTATCGGCGACCGGATCTTCGTGAACAAGCTGGTCTACGGCCCGGAGGCGCTCCCCGGCGCCCTTAAAGCTCCCAGCCCGATCGAGCCCGAGCGCAACGACGTCATCATCTTTGAAAGCCCCGAATACCTTTCGCGGGGAACCGTCTTCGACATAGCCCAGCGCATCGTCTATATGGTAACGCTCTCCCTCGTCGACATAGACAAGGATGAGGCGGGGCTTCCCAAAGCGCACTTTTTAATCAAGCGGGGCGTCGGCATGGCGGGCGACCGCTTCTTCAACGACCAGGGCGATCTGCGGATACGATTCGCCGGCGAGTCGCGCGACGTGCTTGAGGCCGATTACAACCGCGCGCGCGGCTGGACGCACAACATCCGCCGCCTGCACAAAGAGAGCCTCGACGAAGGCGTCGCCTCGGTCAAGGCCTACTCCTTAAAGCTCCTGTGCAGCGGGAGCGTTCCGCCCCGCGCCCAGACCTTCAACGACTTTACGCTGGACGCGCACTGGTATGCCGCCGCGCGCGCCGCCTATCCCCACTACGACGGCTACCGGCAGCGGTACTACCGGCTTGTGCAGGGCTGGTATGTGCCCCCCGGACGCATCCTCCCCCTGGGCGACAACCGCGACAACTCGCGGGACGGACGGTTTTTCGGCCCCGTCAAAGAACAAAAGGTCTTAGGCAAAGGCGTCTTCATCTACTGGCCGGGAAGCGGCTCCGGCCCCGGCGAGCCGCCGGAGCGCTCAGGCGCCGAGCGCGTCGGGACCATCAGGTAAGCCATGTTCAACAAATGGGGAAAGTATTCCTATGCCGACCAAAAGAACCGCGTCAAACGCCTCCGCACGTCCGTCGTGCGGATAGCCCTCGTCATCGCCGCCTACATACTCATAACGAACGTCTTCTTCCCGATGATGGCGATGGAAAGCGCCTCGATGCTGCCCACCGTCCACGCAGGCGACCGGTTTATCTTTTCCGCGTTCAACCTCCGGCGCTTCTTCCCCGCGCAGGGCAGGGAAAACGTCTCCTACAAGCGCGGCCGCCTCGTCATGGTCGACATGGCCGAAAGAGACGAAACAAGCCTTGCCCTGGACGCCGTCGACCGAATCTTCCGGTTCTTTACCGTCGGCAAGCTCGGCCTCCCCGGCAAGAAGAACCACATCTTCATCAAACGCGTCATCGGACTCCCCGGCGACGAAATCGTCATGGTAAACTACGTCATTCAGATACATCCCGCCGACAGCCCCTACACCCTCACCGAATACGAACTCTCCAGCAGCCATTACCAAGTCGACATCCCGCAAGTCTCGTCGCTCTGGGACCAGACCATCCCCTTTTCAGGCGCCATGGATCGCATCACACTCGGCGACAACCAGTATTTCGTCCTGTCCGACAACCGCGCCAACACCAACGACTCGCGCGTGTGGGGCCCCGTCGACGTCGGCAAGATCGCAGGCGCCGCCCTGTTCCGTTATTGGCCCCCCAACCGCATAGGCGTCCCCTAAATGCCCGACTTAGGCATCCTCGAAATCGTCATCGCCTTCTTCTTATTCATGCCCTGGACGCAGGCCGCCGTAAAAGAGTTCCGCCCCGCCGGCGGCTTTGCGCGCTTCCCCCCCATAGCCCTCTTTTGCGTCGTCGCCCTCTTCCCCGCCTACGGCTTTCGCCCCGAATGCCTCCCCCTCCTTATCCTTACCATCGTCGACAACATCCTCAACGTCAAAACCCTCAAAGCCAAAACCGCGCGCCCCGGCCGTCGCAACAACCCACTCCACCTCCTCGCCGCGCTCACATTCATCGCCCTGGCCACCATCGCCGCCGTCGCCTTTTTACCCACCGCAGACCCACGATCCTGGACGGAAGCCCAGCAGACAACCCTCCACGACAAACAGCGGAACGCCACCTACTACGTCAGAACATACCGCGACCCACAAGCTCCGGACGACCAGCCGCTCATCATCGTCGTCCCCCCCATAATAGGCTCCGCCGCAATCGTCGACCAGTTTTGCCAAACACTCAGTCGGCGCGGCGCAAGCGTCGCCAGCATTGCCAGACCCGGCCTGGACATACCCGCAAGCCGCGCCAATGCAAAGAAAATCATCCCACCCATCGCCGACCTCAAAGACTACGCCCTGGGCCTGCTGCCCGACTGGCCCGGCAAAACCCGCTACAGCGCCCATTTTGAACAAGAGAGAGCCCACGACATCCAGTACATCCTGCGCGCCTACAGCGCCGAAAACGCCGCCGGCCGCCCCGTCTACCTCCTCGCCTACGCCGAAGCCGCCCGCGCCGCAGCACAGCTGGCAGCCAGCAAAACCTTCCTCGAAGAAAACCCCACACTCAGAGGAATCGTCGCCGTCCGCCCCCAGCCCCAGAGCGCCGCCGTCAGCATCCCCGTCTTACCCATCGACGCATGCGCCTACGAGTGCACCGACATCCCCGAAAAATACCCCATCCTCACCGCCGTCGCCCGCGCCCTCCAGAGCAGCCGCCCAACCAACCCCGCCGCCGCCATCCACACCTTCATCTTAGAACAACCATAAGGAGGGGGGAGCCCCCCCCTACGCGCGCACTTCGTTGCGCGCTACCCCCCACAGCGGGGGGGCGCACCCCCCCGCAACGCCCCCCCCAACAAAAAAACCCCAAGCTGGGGAGCGCGGCCCACGGACGCACAGCCCATTTCACAGGGCTTAGTGCCACGCCGCGAATAGCGGCGCAAATTTACAACCTCAATGCGAATGGACTGTTGCGGAAGGCTTGCACGACGAAGGGCGCTACCCGCGCAAGGGCGGCGGATGGAGCGGTCAAAGTCCCCGATGTGCC
>JAITNO010000143.1 GCA_031290405.1 Spirochaetaceae bacterium | reverse complement strand
ACGGCGGCGACGAAGCGTTCGACCTGGCCGACGATGTCCTGAACGCTTGCGGCGGACACGGTTTCTCCGCTAAAGCGGATGGTGTCGCAGTTTGTGAAGAACTGATGGAAATAGCGGGGGGTGTAGGGTTCGCCGACGTCGAGGCCGGCGGGGAAGGCGATGTCGAGGAATTCGCGGGGAACCATGGAGCGGCAGCGTATGTTGAAGTATGCGTCCATGAACGTCCGCAGTTCGTTGGTGATGCCGGTAAGGGCGGTCTGCGCGCCGATGTTGTTTTTGTCGAGGTTGGTCTTGAGGCCTTTGATGCTGCGCTGCATCTGGCGGATGGTGCGCCGGTGCCGCAGTTTCCTCTTGAGCTTGACGAAAAAGCTGCCGCCGTGGAATAAAAACACGAGGGCCAGCGCGGCGGCGAGGAGGACGGCAAAAACGAGCGCGCTGATTATCCAGAGGGCGCCGGGCGCGTTGAGAGGAAGCGCGGCCGCGGAGAGAACGGTGGAGCCGCCTGAGTCTTCGAGGATTGAGGAGACGCGGGCGGCGAGGCCGGAGACGGTTTGGCCGTGCACGACGATGGGGGGCAGGTCGACGACGCCGGTCCTGAAGGGCTGGAAGTCGACGATGAGCCGCCCGCGCTCTATGCTGATGGAATGAATGACGACGTCGCGGGCGCTTGCGGCGTCGCCGGGGATGGGGATGCTTTCCGTCTTGCGCGGGTCTTGATTGAAAAAGAACGCGTCCAGGGGGTAGACGAGGAGGCCTCTGTCGCCGATGTAGATGGTTTGGGGGATTTGATAGGGTGAGCTCTTTACGGCGGCTTCTCCGGCGCCGGCGAGGATGAGGGGAAGGCTGAGGAGGCTGAGGGCGAGGCGGAGGCGGAGGCGGGGGAGGGGAGGGCTCGGAGGGCGGCGCTCTGGGGGGCGGCGGGCGCGGCGGTGCACGGGGGCCTCTTCTTAGGCGCTTGCCGCGCCGCCGGATGTGCGCGTTTCTCCGCAGCCGCTGGGGTCGTATCCGCCTGCTTCTTCGAGGCGGCGCCGGAGGGCGGCGCTCTGGAGGGTTTGTATGAAGGCGGCGCACGCGGGGAGTTGTACGTGGCGCGCGCGGCAGACGAAGTCGTAGCGTTCGGCGTCAAGGGGCACAAAGTCAAGGCCCGCGTTGCGCGCGGCGGAGGGGGAACCTAAGCCGGCGTCGGCGCTTCCGCTTGCCACGGCGGCGGCGAGGGCGCTCTGCGTGGAGCCTTCGTCTTTGGCGAGGCGGCAGGCGGCGAGGTCGCCCCGGCTCCGGATGACCAGGGGGTTTCCTGGTGCGACGAGGATGCCGGCTTGACGGCGGCACCCTTTGATAAGGGCGATGCTTTCGCCGGGGAACCGCGCTTCCAGATCCTTCAGGTGTGCGCCGGCATCGGCATCATCGGCGGGGGAGCGGACGGCGGCGATGTGGCATTCGCCGCGCTCCAGGGCGGGGAGGCCGTCGGCTTCGCCTGCACTGGAGAGGCTGTGGCCGCCTTCGCTCATCATGTCGCGCACGATGTCGAGCAGGGTGTCGTGGGGGCCGCGCAGGACGAGCGTCCGTTCGACGGCCTCCAGGGGACGGATAAGCTCGACGGGAACGATCTCCCCCGCTTCAACGCGCGTCGTGGATTCCCCCAGAAGGCAGAGCCCGTCGGCCTTGACGAGGGAGGCCGCCGAAGAAGAGCCTTGTCCGAGGGGCTGGGCGTGGAACGCGCCGTCGACGCAGGAGACGCGCACTCTAAGGTATTCGCGCGCGCCGGGCGGCTTCTGACGCGCGCCCCCCGAAAGGCGCGCGCGGACGACGGGCGCCCCGTCAGGCAGGCCGGAAAGGTTACGGAGCAGGGGGGCGGCGAAGAGGCGAAAGGACAGGTGGGCGGCGACGGGGTAGCCGGGGGCGCCGATGACGGGTTTGCCGCCTGCGACGGCGAGGATGACGGGGCGGCCGGGCTTCATGGCGACGCCGTGGACGACGACCTCCCCCAGTTCGCGCAAGACGCCGACGGTGTAGTCCTCCGTCCCGGCGCTGGAGGCGGCGTTTACCACGACGAGGTCGTGGCTGGAAAGGGCCTCTTTGAGGGCGTCGCGCAGTGCGGCGGGGTCGTCAGGCGTCGGCGGATAGAGCGTGCACACGGCCCCGCACTCTTCGGCCATCGCGCGGAGCATTCCCCCGTTGGATTCGATGATGTCGCCTTCTTCGTAGCCGCCTGAGCCTGCGGCGCGCAGCTCGGTTCCGGTGGGGAGTATCGCCGCGCGCGGGCGCCGGTAGACTTCGACGCCGGCGATGTTCCCGGCCAGCAGGAGGCCGATGTCGACGGGCCGCATGACATGGCGCGAAGGGAGGAGCATCTCCCCGGAGGCGACGTCTTCGCCGGCCATCCTTACATTCTGACGGCAGGCGACGCGGGCTCTGACCTCGACGGCGCCTGCCTCGCGTTCGACGACGTCCTCGGCCATGACCACCGCGTCAAAGGGCCGCTTCACGGGGTCGCCGGTGTTCACCGACGCAAAGTCGGCTTCGTGCAGCAGCACGGCCTCGCCGCCTGCGTTTAAGAAAACTTCCGAGCGGACGGCGATGCCGTCCATCGCCGACGCGTTGAACATGGGCGAAGAGGAGCGGGCATAGACGGCGGCCCCTAGGACCCGCCCGAGGGAATCGCCCGTCGCCACCGTCTTGAAGCGCGCCTCCACAGAGGCGCCCAAGGCGCGAGTAAAGAGGGATAAGGCGTCCGCGACGGGGACGACCGGCAGGTTGAGGTTTCGCTTTTGCATGTCTAGCAAGGGTACACCAACACGGCTGTTCCCTCAAGGGCCAGGGCGTCCGCGTCAATGACGAAGAAGCCGTCGGCTCGCGTCATCGTGGTGATCATCCCCGACTTCCCGAACACCGGCTCTGCCTTATAGCCGGTCCCGTCCAGATGCAGCGCGACGGCTTGCAGCGTCGTCCGCCCCGGCGTGCCCGGCGCGTCGCAACACAGCCGCGCGGGTATGGGGAAGGGCTCCCTCTGCCCCGTGAGCTTCCGGTAAAACCACGCAAGCATCAGGCGGAAGGTCATCATCGCCGACACCGGATGGCCGGGCAGCCCCATCAAAACCGTCTGCGTGCGCGCGTCAAACGCGACGATCGTCGGCTTCCCCGGCTTTACCGCAATCCCGTGCACGATGTTCTCCTCCCCCGTGATCTCTTTGAAAACCTCCGCCGTCAGATCGCGCTCGCCCATCGAGCTGCCGCCGGACACAACAACAACGTCGCTCGCGCCGAGCGCGCCGCGCACCGCCTCCGTTATCGCCGTTGCATCGTCGCGGAGCACGACAGAGGACGCCACCCGATAGCCGCTCCCCGCGGCCAGGGCAACCAGGGCGCTCGTGTTGACGTCGCGCACTTCGGCTCCCTGGGGCGGCGAGCGCGGCGCCGCACGCGGCTCCACCAGCTCGTCGCCCGTGCTGATTACGCTCAGGCGGAAGAGGGAATAGACCGGAACCTCCATCCGCCCGTTCGCCGCCAACGCCCCCACGTCGCAGGGCCGCAGCAAAGCGCCGCGGGAAAGGACGAGCCCCCCCCGCTTCATGTCTTCGCCCGCGCGGGCAATCCCCGCCCCCACCGCCAGCGTCCCCTGCGTCGCCCACGGCGGCGCAGACGCGCGAATCGTTACCCTGCCCGCCTCGTCCCGTGCCGTGTCCTCCACCATCACCATCGCGTCGGCGCCTTCGGGCAGCATCGCGCCGGTGGGAACATAGGCGCACTCGCCGCTTTCCAGCGCGCGCTTAGGCGCCTCGCCCATGGCGATAGCTTCCGTCATCCGCAAGAAGCCGCCCGTCTGCGCCGCTGCCGCCATATCCGCCGACCGCACCGCATAGCCGTCCACAATCGAACGGTCGAAAGACGGAATGTCCTCCGCCGCGTAGACGTCCACCGCCAAGACGCGTCCCAACGCGTCCGCCAGAGGCAGCCTCTCGACCGCCGGCGTCATGTGCCCCGCGCGCGCGATAAACTTTGCCCGCGCGCCTTCTATGCTGTCTGTCTTTTGTAAACTCATATGCGGCGATTCTAAGCCCCGCAACGGCGCCTGTCTAGCCCTCGGTTTGGCGGTAGGTCTCGAGGAATCCGGCGAGGCTGGCGAGGGCCCTCTCCAGAACCGTCTTTTCGGGAAGAAAAACCAGACGGAAATGATCGTTCTCCTTCCAGTTGAAGCCCGTGCCGTGAACAAGCAGAATATGCTCCGCGCGCAGAAAGTCCAGAACGAACCGCTCGTCGCTGGCAATGGCAAAGCGCGCAACGTCAAGCTTCGGGAAACAGTAGAGAGCCCCGCGCGGCGCCACCACGCTGACCCCCGGAATAGCCCGCAAACCCGCAACCGCCGCGTTCCGCTGTTCCAAGAGCCTTCCCCCCGGCAGGATGTACTCGCGAATGCTCTGGTAGCCCCCCAGAGCCGTCTGGATGGCAAACTGCGCCGGCACATTCGCGCACAGCCTCATGTTCGCCAGCATCGCAAGCCCCTCGCGGTACCCCGCCGCGCACCGCTTGTTGCCCGAAAGAGCCATCCAGCCCGAGCGAAAGCCCGCCGCGCGGTACGTCTTCGACAGACCATTGAACGAAACCGTCAGGATGGAAGGATCCACCGTCGCCATCGGCGTATGCGCCGCGTCATCGTAGACAATCCTCTCGTAAATCTCATCCGCATAGACGATCAGCTCATGCTCGCGGGCAATGCGCGCAATCCCCTCCAGCACAGCCCTCTCGTAAACCGCCCCCGTCGGATTGTTCGGGTTGATCACCACAATAGCCTTCGTCCTCGCCGAAACCTTCCCCTCCATGTCCCGAAGATCCGGCTGCCAGTCCGAAGCCTCATCGCAGACATAGTGCACCGCCTTGCCCCCGCACAACGTAATAGCCGCCGTCCACAACGGATAATCCGGCGCCGGCACAAGCACCTCGTCGCCTGAGTTAAGCAGAGCCTGCATCGCCATCATAATCAGCTCGCTCACCCCGTTCCCCGTCCACACGTCGTCGACCCCCACGTCCATCACCCCCTTGAGTTGGAAGTCGTGCATCACCGCCTTGCGCGCCGCAAACAGCCCCTGCGAGTCGCAGTACCCCTGCGCATCCTGAAGGTTGACGATCACATCGTGAAGCACCTCGTCCGGCGCGTACAAGCCAAAGTGCGCCGGGTTCCCCGTGTTCAGCTTCAACACCTTGAAGCCGTCGTTCTCCAGCCGCTTCGCCTCATCAAGCACAGGCCCGCGAATATCGTAGCACACATCGTCCAGCGCGCGCGATTTATCAAACAGACGCATCCCTCACACCCCCCCCGCCACAGCCAAACCAAGACGCACCATGTCCCCAAACGACCGCTCGCGCTCCCCCGCGGAAAGAGCCTCCCCCGTCACCAGAGAATCGCTGCACGTAAGGAGCATCAGAGCCCGCTTCCCCAGCTTACGCGCGTTCGCATAGAGCGCAAAACCTTCCATCTCGACCACCGCCGCCCCCATCGACCGCGCCACATTCTCCTCCAGAGAGTATTTGTTGTAGAACGCGTCGCAACAGAACGCGCGGCGCACCGCAGCCCGCACCCCCAAACCCTCCGCCGCCGCAACCGCCGCCGCAACCAGCCCCCCATCCCCCGCAAGCACATTCCCCGGCGCCGCAACGCCAACCTCGTCCGCATACCCCGAGTAACTCACCACGTCCCGCGCAATCACCACGTCCCCCACGCCAACCTCCGGCAGGTAAGCCCCCGCCGAGCCCACGCGCACAATCGCCTCCACATCGTAAAAACCAAACAACTCGTATGAATAAATCCCCATCGAAGGACAACCCATCCCGTGCCCCATCACCGTCACCCCCTTCCCCTCAAAAAGCCCCGTGTAGACAAGCATCCCCCGCACATCGCTCACCAGCTCGGCCCCCTCCAGAAAGTTCTCCGCAATCCACCTTGCCCGCAGCGGGTCCCCCGCCATCAGCGCAACGCGCGCAATATCGCCCTTCGCAGCCCTATTGTGTACCGTCATGGCTTTCTCCTTTCGCACAGCGTATCATGGAAGCGTCTCTTTAAGATGCCGGTCGGCAGCCTTCTTCACCAGGTTGAAGAGCGCGTCGAGGTCGCAGAGCGCGTCGGGACCGAAAGCGAGGCGGCGGAACTCGGGGTCGACGTTGGGACGGCCAACTTCGATCTTGTCGGCAAGGCAGACGATCTTGCCCAGGGCGCCCAGGTGGGGAGAGCCCATCGTGTGGAAACGCACCGCTTCGAGGACATCCGCATCCTCAACGCCAAAGCGCTCGACCAGCATGACCGCCGCCGCCCGCCCATGCAGCAAGAAAGGCTCATCCAGCTCAAGCTGGGAGAAGGGCAAGCCGTCCCTCTCGGCCAGACTGAACATATCCGACGGGCGAAGCTCCCTTGCCATGTCGTGGGCGATGCCGGCAAGGTAGGCTTTCTTGGCGTCAAGCCCAAAACGCAGAGCCAAATCGGAACTGTGCAGCGCCACATTCCGCGAATGAAGATAGCGGTAGAGGTCCAGCGCGCCGCGCACCGAATCTTCCATATAAGAAAGAAACCCAGGCGCGTCGGCGGGAACCTGCAACAAGGCGGGCGTCCACTCGACATCCTGCGCCTGCCAATAATACTTGCGCGACCGGATCATACGCACGGCGCCTTCCGGCACAAGGCCCCGCCACGACGGCCACAAGTTGAAGCACTCGCGAATCTCCGCCGAAGAGACGTCCCATATCTCGTTGTCCAGCATCTTGTGCGGGTAGGGAAAAGCCGGGCCGCCCGGCTTGCGCCGCGCAATAACAAAGTCGGCAAGCTCCGCAATCTTGTCGGCGTCCTTCCAGCGCAAAAAGTCGGCGCTCAAGTCGTCGCCCAGGACGAGCGCCGGTCGGGCCTCGCTCGGATAGCGCACGATGATGTCGCGCAGCGTGTCTATCGTGTAGGAAACCCCTTCGCGCTTGATTTCGCACGCGTCGACCGTCCAGCGGCTGTCGGCGCCCAGCGCGGCAAGCAGCACCTCGAGACGCCTCTCCGCCTGCATCTGCTGCCCCTCGCCCTTATACGGCGACTGGAACGCGGGCACAAAAATCACTCGGTCGTAACCCGCGTCAAGCGCCGCGTTGGCAAGCTTTAGGTGGCCGCAGTGAACAGGGTCGAAACTGCCGCCTAGAATCGCATATTTCATGGAGAGAGCATATCAAAGAAAGGGAGGAGGGGGGAGCCCCTCCCCCCCGCGCCCCCCGCGCCCCCCGCCCACAAAAAAGGCGCGCAGGCAGCTACTGCCGGCCGCTAGGCGTGGGCGGCTGTCAGGGCCTGTTTGACTGGGGCGGTTTCTGGTTGCGGCAGAACCGGTGTGTTACGCTGCCGTTCCTGCTCGTCCAGTTCCGCGAGAATGTGCGCGACATTCCAGTCGGCTTCCCGCCGGACTTCAGGGGGGAGAGCGTCTCTTAAAATCGAAAATTTGTGCGTCATAATTCCTCCTCAGGTTTTCCAGAACGAAGTTCCACCAAATACTGATCATAAATTTTATCGGCAAGGGGAACGCATACGTCGTACCAGCGGTCGTTGCCGGTTTTGTCTCCGCCAATTAACAACAGGGCAACTCGTCGCGGGTCAAAAACGTACAAAGTGCGAAGCGGTCTTCCCTGACATTGAGTGCGTAACTCTCGCATGGCGCCATGTCTTGAATTTTGAATGCCGCTGCTATAGGGAAACGACAAGTGAGGCCCCTTCTGTTCAAGCAGGCTAACGGTCTCATAGACCGCAGCTTGTTCCCATAGATTCAGGGACTTCCACCACTCCCAAAATTCGTCGGTATACTCGACTTCCCACATGACAACAGCATACTTGCTCTATCGGTATCATTCAAGCACGCTTCCCCCCCCGCGCCTTCTCCCCGCGCCCCCGCACCCACACTGAACGCCCCCGCACCCGCACTGCATCCAATCGGAACCGCACCAGTTCCGATCGGAACTGCACCAAATCCAATCGGAACTGCACCAAATCCGATCGGAACTGCACCAAATCCAATCGGAACTGCAACAGTTCCAATCGGAACTGCACCAAATCCAATCGGAACTGCACCAAATCCACTCGGAACTGCACCAAATCCAATCGGAACTGCACCAGTTCCGGTCGGAACTGCACCAAATCCAATCGGAACTGCACCAGTCTCTGCAGAGATTGCACCAGTCTCTGTAGAGACTGCACCAGTCTCTGTAGAGACTGCACCAGTCTCGGTTAAGATTGGTACAATTTCGGTTAAGATTGCACCAGTTTCGGTTAAGATTGCACCAGTTTCGGTTAAGATTGCACCAGTTGCAACAGCAACCGCACCAGTTGCAACAGCAACTGCGCCAATTTCAATCGAAACCGCACCGTTTCCAGTCGCGACCAAACCGTGTGCAAAGCCCGCATGAGCGCGTTTCGAGCCCTCCAGGGCTCATTCCGCGCCAAAAACAAAGAAAGGGGCCGCGGCGGGATGCCTTATCAGCCCTATCACTCTTCGGTTGAGGAAATTTATTGTACGTGTGGGGTTTAATACCATGAAGTCTAAGCGTTACGAGAATTTAACCGCAGCAAGCTGCGGGGTATTAAACCCCACTGTGAATAACTGCACAAAAGGCGAACGTCAAACAACTCTCCTGTCAGGAGG
>JAITNO010000066.1 GCA_031290405.1 Spirochaetaceae bacterium | reverse complement strand
GGGCAAAGGAGAAGAGAGATGACACAAGAAATTCAATCATCAAGCAGGGCTTCAAGCGGGAAAAATGAATTTATATTACACAATGGGACAAAACGCGACATCAAGGTCGATGTCAAATTTGTTAAATTTGGCGAACCAGATGATGAGTCTGATCAATCGTGTGTATTACCAGCGAATTCCGAAAAATCAATTACTTCTCAATCGCCAAACATACGGTGTGATTTTAAGGAAGAAAATGGTATCCATATCAGCGTTCTCATATCTGAGACTGGTCATGCTTGCATTCATACCTATTGAAATGAGCATACCAACCGGTTATAACTTCCCCGCCTTCGCATACTCGCGGAGGCGGGGGAGCAGGCGGCGGGAGAAGAAGGCGATAGAGTGAAGGCGCGTGGTTTACAGACTGCGCGCCTTTTTTGTAGACAGAGGCGGGGGGGACGAGGCACGAGGGGGCCACGCGGGGGACGAGGGACGAGGACGAGGCATGGGGGAGTCGCACGGGGAGTGGGGGCGGGGGAGCAGGCGGCGGGAGAAGAAGGCGATAGAGTGAAGGCGCGTGGGTTACAGACTGCGCGCCTTTGTTGTAGACCGAGGCGGGGGGGACGAGGCACGAGGGGGCCACGCGGGGGACGAGGGACGAGGACGAGGCATGGGGGAGTCGCGCGGGGAGTGGGGCGTGGGGGATAAGCCTCACGCAGAGGTCGGGAGTGAAAGCCCCACACGGGGGCACTGAGGACGAGCCTCACGCCGCCGCCTTGTTTGTGGGGCGGGGGACGAGCCTCACGCGGAGGTCGGGAGAGAGAGCCCCACGCGGAGGTTGGGAGAGAGAGCCTCACGCGGGGGTCGGCAAGGGGAGAGCGCAGCCCGCAAACACAAAGCCCATTGCTCAGGCTTAGCGCCGTAGGTCACTGCAAAAAAGGCGCAACTCGCAGGCCGCCGCAAAAAAAGAACCGTTGACATAAGGCCGCCGCGCAACAATACTCTTGACCATGCGATTGCACGACGCCATTTCCACCATGACGCTCTCGGCCTCCGGCTGGCGCGGGATTTTTTCCCGCGACGGGGACACCGAGGGGGCTGGCGCGGCCATTTCAACCGGGCACCAGGCTCTTGCGGCGGCGGCAGGCCTGGCCCTCTCGGACTTTGTGAAAAAACGCTGCGAGGTGGAAAGACCGGCAATCGTCGTGGGAATGGATACGCGTCCGACGGGGCCGGCGCTGGTGCGCGCTCTGGTGCGGGGGCTTGTCGCGCGAGGCTGCGCGGTAAGGTTCGCGGGCGTGTGCGCGGCCCCCGAAATCATGGCCTACGCGCGCTCTTTCGGGAACGACGCGGTTCCGCAGGCGCACGCCTTCGCCTATGCGTCGGCCAGCCACAACCCGATTGGCTGCAACGGCTTCAAGTTCGGCCTTCTGTCAGGCGGCGTGCTGGACGGCGCGGACGCAGCGGCGCTGCTGGAGGGGTTTAAGAACTTGACGACGGGGAGCGACGCGGAGGCGCGCATTGCCGCGCTGCTCGAAGGGGCTGCGCCGCAGGCTTGCGAAGCGGCGCTGGGCGGCCAGGCGGCGCACAAGAAGGCGGCCCTCGACGCGTATTTTTCGTTTGCGAAGGAGCTTGCGGCGGGAAACGGCATCAGCACGTTTGTAATGTGCGCGACCTTGCAGGCAGCGCTGGGCGCGCGCCCTCTGGGCGTCGCCGCCGACTTCAACGGGTCGGCGCGGACGCTCAGCATCGATAGGCGCTTTTGGTCGAAGCTGAACGTCGATTTTACGGCGATTAACGACGAAAGCGGCCGGATCGTCCACCGCATCGTGCCGGAGGGGGCGGCCCTGGAACCCTGCCGCGCCTTGCTCGAAGAGATGCACGCGAAGGACCCGCGTTTTATGCTGGGCTATGTGCCGGACTGCGACGGCGACCGGGGCAACCTCGTCGTCTGGGACGACAGACTCAAGAGAGCGCGCTCCCTCGAAGGGCAGGAGGTCTTCGCCCTCTGCTGCGTCAGCGAGCTTGCCCACCTCGTGTGGACCGGCGAGCTGCCGGCGCGGGGGGCGCCCGACCGGAAGGTGGCGGTCGCAGTGAACGACGCCACGTCGATGCGCGTGGATAAAATCGCCGCGCTCTTCGGCGCCGAAACATTCCGCGCCGAAACAGGCGAGGCAAACGTCGTCGCCCTGGCGCAGCATCTGCGCGACAGAGGATACATCGTCCGCATCCTGGGCGAAGGCGCCGCGGGAGGCAACATCACCCACCCCTCCGCCGTCCGCGACCCGCTTTCCACCGTCACGGCGCTCGTGAAGCTGTGGGCAATCCGCAGAGGCGCAGGCGGACGGCGGCGAGGCTTTTTTGAAATATGGAGCGAAAGATGCGGCAGGGGGAAATCATATGCGGACGACTTCACGCTTGCCGACGTGATAGAATCGTTGCCGCCCTTCGTTACGACAAACGCCTACGCGCCGGAAGCGGCTCTTGCAATCGCATCGAACGACCATAGCGCGTTGAAAGAACGCTATCAAACAATCTTTGAACGCGAATGGGAGCTGAAAAAAGACGTTTTGCAGAAGAAATACGCCATTGCCGGCTATTTCGCGTCGGGCTTTAACGGCCCGGACGAACGATGCCCAATAAAAGATTGGCGCAGCGTAAAAAAAGGCGGTCTGAAGATTACTTTCTACGACGAGGCCGGCGTGTGCGCCGCCTCACTGTGGATGCGCGGCTCAGGCACGGAAAACGTCTTCCGCGTGATGGCGGACGTGGACGGGAATAAACCGGAGCTTGAGCGAGAGCTGCTCGCCTGGCAGCGCAAGATGGTTCAGGAGGCAGACGCGGCGCCAAGCTAATCGACGGCGAACGACGCAACCGGAACGGTTCTTCAGGCCCTCTGCGCGGGTCTGCTCTTCTTCGTTCGCGGCTCTGCGCCGCACGGGGCGCGGGCGGCTCCCGATTTAGTCGGCGCGTCCTTTGACTTTCCGCGTAAGGTAATCGTTTCTTAGACAGCGGGCGCAGATTTTAAGCGTGAGCGTGGTGCCCTCAAGCACGGTTTTAAGTTTTTTAAGATTGGGCCTCCAGACGCGGCGCGTTTTGTTGTGCGCGTGGCTGACCTTGTTGCCGCTTACGGGCCCCTTGCCGCAAATATCGCAAGTTCGTGACATACTGTTTCCTTCCTTTAGGACCAACCGATCCTGCCCAAGAGCGTAGCAGATGCCTCAAACAATGTCTAGTGTTCGCATTCCCCCACCAGCAATTCAGAATTCAAAAAGAATGCCATAATGGGGCATGGGCAGGGAAATATTAAAGAGGCTGCCGGACAGACTGGGACGAGCGGTGGAGAAACTTCCGGACAACAGGAAGGAGAGCAACGCGCCGTCCTATGCAATAAGGGACGCGGTAAAGAGCGCGCAACAAAAGCACATTCATTAAGCCGCCCCAAACCGGGTGACTTTTTGGTGAAAGACACCGCGCACCCCGCCCACAAAAAAGGCGGCCTTCTCCCGGAAACCGCTCCTCGCCCTCTCCCTGCGCGGCCTCCT
>JAITNO010000029.1 GCA_031290405.1 Spirochaetaceae bacterium | reverse complement strand
CAACACGGAGAGGGGGGGAAAGGCCGGGCGAGAGGGGGCTGACGCCCCTCCTCCTCTTTTATAATGCGGCGATGTCGTGGCCCCAGCGTTTGGCGATGTCGGCGGGGGTTTCGCCGGCGGTGTTGCGGATGGTTTTGTCGGCGCCGAGCTCGAGGAGGAACTGGATGGCGTCTGCATTGCCGATTTTTGCGGCGTAGTGGAGCGCGGTGGCGCCGCTTGTGTCGCGGGCGTTTGCGGTGGCGCCGCCGAAGAGGGCGCGTATGGCGTCGTGCTTGCCGCCATCAAGGGCGACGTCGGCGGGGGTTTTGCCGTCCTGGGCGACGGAAAAGGGGTTGGAGCCTTGGGCGATGAGGAACTTGGCGGCGGGCCAGTTTTCTTTGTCGACGGCGTGGCGCAGGGGGGTCTTGCCGCTCCTGTCGACGCTGGAGAGTTGCCGCTCTCCGACCCAGGAGGCGATGCTTTCGATGTCGCTCTGGGGTCTGTTGGCGATGAGCGCGATGATGAGTGGGGAGCGGCCTTCGTCGTCGATTTGGTCGCGGCCTTTGGAGAGGAGTGAGAGGACCATGCGGGGGGAGGTTTGCAGGGCGGCGGTGAAGGGGCTGTCGCCGTTGCCGTCGCGGGCGTGTATCTGGGCGCCTTTGTCCAAGAGCAGGGCGACGAGGTCGCTGCGTTCGCTTTCGACGGCGACGAGGAGTGGGGGCTCGCCGTTGTTGTTGCGGGTGTTTATGTCGGCGCCTGAACGGACGAGGTGCTCGGCGGAACGGAAGTTGCCCATGACGACGGCGGTCATAAGGGGGGTGTTGCCGTC
This sequence comes from Spirochaetaceae bacterium, assembly GCA_031290405.1. Classification (GTDB taxonomy): domain Bacteria; phylum Spirochaetota; class Spirochaetia; order Treponematales; family Breznakiellaceae; genus JAITXS01. Next base: position 4,515 of record JAITNO010000029.1, on the reverse strand, counting down.
TACGTCGCGCGCTTCGAGTCCGGCGCGGCGTTGTACGAGGAGGTTCTCCATGGGGTAGCGGCCGAGTTTTACGGCGTCTTGGAGTGGTGTGTTGCCGTAAAGGTTGTAGGCGTCGACGTCGATTCGCGCGCCGATGAGGGCTTCTGCGGCGGACTGAGCTTCCCAGCGGACGGCGACGTGGAGGGCGGTGTTGCCGAGGGCGTCGCGGGCGGACAAGGAGGCTCCGGAACCCAGGAGGGCGCGTATGGTAGTGGCGGAATTGATCCGCACGGCGAGGAAGAGTGGGGTCTCGCCGAGGGTGTTTTGGTCTTCAATTTTGGCGCCGCGCTGGATGATGATGGGTATTGCGCGGTCGAGCTGCCATTGGGTGGCGTAGTGGAGGACGGCGTTGCCCTGTCCGTCTTTTGCGCCGAAGACGGGGGTGGTGAGCATCCACTCCCTCGTTCCCCCTGGGCTAAAGAAGGTAAGGTAGAGGGGGCTCTCCCCCTTGGCGTTTTGCAGGAAGATGTCGGCGCCGCGCGGAAGGAGCGCCTCTCCGAGCGCGGCGTTGTTCTGTCTGACGGCGATGTGGAGAGCGGTGTCGCCTTCCTGGTTGCGGGCGTTTACCGCTGCGTCCTTTTCGAGTATCTGGCGGACGACGTCGGCGTTTGCTCCGAGTCTGACGGCGACGATGAGGGGTGTGTTGCCGCCGCTGTCGCTTTGCCTGACGGTTTCGGCGGTAACGATGCCGTCCAGGACGGCCCCGCCGACGTACAGGGCGCGCTGAAAGGGGGTAACGCCGCTGTTGGTGGCGGCGAAGAGGTCCGAGCGGTACTGGAGGAGGGGGGGGATGAGCTCGGCGCGGTCTTGGTCGACGGCGATGTACAGGGGGGTTTCGCCTTTGATGTTGTGGATGGAGACGTCGGTTTTGTTTTGTAAGAGGACTTCGAGGACGTCCGGCGGGCGGCGGAGGCTTACCACGATGTGGGCGGGGGAGTCGCCGCGCATATCGCGGATGTTGGGGTTGCCGTCGCTGGAAAGGAGTATCTCGAGGGCCTCACGGTGAACGGCGGCGGGGATGGCGATGTGCATGGCGGTGTTGCCCATGGCGTCCTGGACGTTGGCACCGGCGCCGGCGCGGATGAGCTTGCGCATGGAGTCGAGGTCGCCTATGCGGGCGGACTCTATCAGGGGGGTGTCGCCGGAGGTGTCTTTGATGTTGGGGTCGGCGCCGTTGTCGAGGAGGTATTCTGTCCAGCCGCTGTAGTGTTCGCGCACGGCGTAGTGGAGGGGGGAAACGCCGTTCGCCGTCCGCTGGTTGTAGTAGAGGCTTCGGACGGCGGGCGCGAAGTAGGGATAGAAGGGGTCGATCGAGGCGCCCCCTGCGCTTATGACGGCGACGGAGCTTTCGGCGTGCCGGCGCGAATCCCGGTGGGCGAAGCAGAGGTCGAGTGCGGTCTTGCCCTCGTTGTTCCTTTTGATGAGGAGCGCGGTAAGGCCTGTCCCCCGCGTCGCGCGCAGTATCGCCTTAACGGCTGCCGCATTGCCTGCGTCGGAAGCAAAGTGGAGGATGGTGTTTCCGTCTTCGTCGCTGGAGAGCAGCGACCGTTCGCTGAGGATGGAGTCGAGGTAGGCGGCGTTCTCGTCCTTTATGGCGATGCGGGCAGGCGATTGGCCCTGCGAGGGCGTGTGGTGGATGTCGGCCCCCGCGGCGACGAGTATCTTCGAGCTTTGCCCGTCAAGAAAGTCCGCGCTGATGGAAAGGGGCGTCAGGCCGGCGCCGTCGGCCTCGTCGCTCGCCGTCCCCAACCGGATGAAGAAGTCGACGAGCTCGCTGTCTTGGGCGAGGGCGGCAAAGTGTATCGCATTCCGCCCGCTGCCGTCCTTGTCGTCGGGCTTGAGGCTGGAGATGAAGTACATCTTCGCATCTTCTATCTTGCCGCCGCCGATAAGCGCTCCGAGCCGGTCCACGGGGTTGGCCGGCGCGGCCTGCGTCGGCGCCGCCTGCGCCGGCTCGGCCTCAGAGCCCTCCGCCGTCTGCGCCGCAGAGGAGCCGGAGACGCTCTCCCCCCGTCCGCCTGCGAAGAGGCCGACCTGGGCGCAAAGCAAGAAAACAACCGTAAAACAAACAAACGTGCTGTGGTTCAACCGAAAAGACCGCGCTTTTTCCATTCAAACATACCTCTCCATTCATTTTCGGCGCAATTCAGGCGGAATGTGAGTAAAACCCGCGCTCCCCGCCGCCGCTTTCGCAAGCCGGTCGTTGATGGCGCAGCCAAGCCCCTCCTGGGGCGCCCGCTCCGTGTAGATGCAGCTCCAGAGGCCCCCGTCAAGGTCGTGCAGCACATCGAACAAACGCGCCGCCGCCTCGATAAGCTCCCCCGCCTCGCTCAAAATAAAGACGTTCTTCGCCCCGCCTTCCTCCCCGTAGGACTCCCTGCTAAAGAAAAGATACGCGCATTCGTCGTCGCGCGCCAGCCCGCGCAGCCCATCCGCCAGAACCAGCGCCGTCGCAGGCGCATAGTGGCCCTTAAGCTGCCCAGGTGAGCGCACGGACGCGGGAGGGGCGGCGCTTGAGTCAAGCGGATTATCCGCCCCGCGCACGGGGCCGACGACCGCCTCAATCGCCTCGGCGCTTGCGCCCCCCGGACGGAGGATGCGGGGGCAGCCCTCCGACAGGTCGAGCACCGTCGACTCGACGCCAATCTCCGTCGGGCCGCCGTCAAGGATAAGATCAACGGCGTCGCCCAGCGTCCGCTCGACGTGCTGGGCGCGCGTCGGACTCAAAGAGCCAAAGGGGTTTGCGCTCGGCGCCGCCACCGCCCCCGTCGAAAGCCGTATCAACGCCGCCGCCCCCTCGTGACTGGGGAAGCGCACGGCCACCGTCGCCAAGCCTCCGGTCGCCAAGCCCGGCACCTCAGGCAGCTTAGGCAGAACAAGCGTCAGCGGGCCCGGCCAGAGCGCGCGGGAAAGCGCGTCGAGCCTCTCCCTCCCCGCCCCGCCAAGTGCGGAAACGTCGACCAAGCGCGGGAGGGCGGCAAGAGAGGCAATGTGGACGATGAGCGGGTCGAAGAACGGCCTGCGCTTTACCGCAAAGATCCGTGCCAGAGCCCTCTCGTTGAACGCATCCGCGCCAAGCCCGTAGACCGTCTCCGTCGGAAACGCCACAAGGCCGCCAGAGGCAAGGCAGCGCGCCGCGCGGCGCAGATTCTCTTCGTTGAGCGGTATCAGCATAAAAATGCGGGCCGCCTAGCGGTCGGCCAACGCCGTGTATTTTTCGTGAGCCTGCACACACTTGTACGCAGGCCGGATAATCCGCCTGCCGGAGACAATCTCCTCAAGGCGGTGGGCGCACCAGCCGGCCACACGGCTTACCGCAAACAGCGGCGTGTAAAGGCTCGGCGAAATGTCCAACATCTTGTAGACGAAGCCCGAATAAAAGTCCACGTTAATGCAAATCTCCCGCTTAGGGTGCTTCACCCGCCTAATCACGCCAGGCGCCAAGCCCTCCACACGAGCGTAGAAGTCAAACTCGTCCATAAAGCCCTTTTCCATCGCCAGCTCCTGCGCCTTCGCGCGCAACAGAACCGTCCGCGGGTCAGAAAGCGTGTAGACCGCGTGACCCACCCCGTAGATCAGCCCACTCCCGTCGTAACCCTCGCCCAGGGCAAGCGCCGCCAGAGAGCGTTCAATCTCATCGTCGTCCTTCCAATCCTTCACGCGCTCTTCCAGCGCCTCCATCATCCCCATCACCTTCGCGTTCGCCCCGCCGTGCTTCGCCCCCTTGAGCGACGCAAGCCCCGCCGCAATCGCCGAGTAGGTGTCCGTGTCAGCCGAACTTACCAGGTGAACGGCGAACGTCGAATTGTTGCCGCCCCCGTGCTCCGCGTGGAGCACCAGCAGCAAATCCAGGATCTGCGCCTCAAGACGCGTAAACTCCCGATCCCGCCTCACCAAGCTCAGGACCGTTTCCGCCGTGGCCAACGACGGGTCCAGCTGGTGGATAATCAGACTCTTGTTGTCGAAATAGTGCGCCTTCGACCGGTAGGCGTAGGAAATGATCGCCGGCAGCCTGGAAATCAACTCGATGCACTGGCGCAGCACATTCTCGGTCGACAAGTCCTCAGGATTCTCGTCGTAGGAGTAGAGGGCAAGCACCGAGTGAGCCAGCTCATTCATCACGTCGCGCGAAGGAAGCTTCATGATGGAGTCTTCGGCGAAGCCCGCGGGCAGCAGACGCACCGACGCCATCAACGCGCAGAAATCGGCAAGCTCCGCCCGCGACGGCAGCACGCCAAAGAGCAGCAAATACACCGTCTCCTCGAAGCCAAAACGCCCCTCCGCCGTGCACGAAGCGACAATCTCCTCCACGTCGATGCCGCGATAGAACAACTTGCCCTCCACAGCCTTGTGCTCCGCCTCGTCCACGATGTAGCCGTGCACCTCGCCGACGCGCGTCAAGCCCACCAGCACGCCCGACCCGTCGGCGTTCCGCAAGCCGCGTTTCACGTTGTATTTTGAATACAACTCGGGGTC
>JAITNO010000011.1 GCA_031290405.1 Spirochaetaceae bacterium | reverse complement strand
ATAGGTAACGGTGTAGCTGTTCGCCGTCCACCGCGCGTACACCGTCTTCGCTGTTGTGATGGGTGTGTCCCAGTTCACTTCGCTCCCGCCGGTGTCCGCATCGTACCATTTGACAAAGGTGTAGCCCGTTCTTGAGGGCGCGGGTACGCTGGCAGTCGGGACGGTGCTGCCCGGCGTTACCATACGCACGCTGGGGGTTACGGTGCCGTAATATGGGTTGAAGGTTACGGGCACGTCGCCCAGGTTGCTTTCCGTCCACTGTGCGGTTACGGTGATGTTCGCCGTAACGGGGGTGTCCTTGTTGAAGCCGCCCGTCCAGCCGGCAAAGGTGTACTGCTTGGTAGCCGTGGAGGTCTTCACGGGGTTCGCCGGCATACCGGCGCTGGCGCCCACGGTGGCATAGGGAGAGACGACGCGCTTCGTTACGTTCGTCGCAACCCCACCGATATTGCCGCCGTTCAGGTTAAAGGTAACCGCGTGGTCGTAGTCGGTCCACCTGGCGTAGACGGTGATGTTTGCCGTAACGGGGGTCGTTGCGAGGAACTGGGCGCCGCCGCTGCCCGCGACCGTCCACCAGTTGCCAAAGGCGTGGCCCGCCTTGGCCGCCGCGGGGAGGGTTCCCACGGCGCTGTTGTAGTTCACCGTGGAAGTCAGGCTGCCGCCGGTTAAGGCGCCGCCGTCCGGGTTGAAGGTAACGGTATACTGCCGCGTGGCGTCCGTGAACTGCGCCGTATAGGTCGCCGCCTCGGTCGCCGCCGCGAGTGCCGGGCTCCACGGGGTTGTGTTGTTCCACGTGTAGGCAAGAGCCGGCGTTGCCGTCTTCGCGGGCGCCGCGCCCGTGTAAGAGGGCGTCGTGTTGTAATTCCACAGCCCCGACTGGACGACATTGCCGTCCCCGTCCTTAAAGGTGACGAGGTACTGCCGCGTCGACGACGCAAACTGCGCCGCATAGATCTTCGGCTCCGTTACCAGCGCGATCTCGGGGTCCCACCCGCTGAACGCGTAGGTAAGCGCCGCTGTGGACGCCTTCGTGGGGGCGGCCCCCGTATAAACAGGCAGCGCGCCGTAATTCAACGACCCCGTCTGGAGGGTCGAGCCGTTGTTCGTAAAGGCTATGGTGTACGGGATGGCCGTCCACTTGGCGTAGACGGTCATCGCCGCGTTCACCACCGTGCCGGCGGTAAAAGCGTCCCCCGTGCCGGCGCTGTTGGGGTACCAGCCGCCGAAAGTGCAGCCTGGCCGCAAGGGCGTTGCGGGAAGGTTTTTCGCCGGGCTCATCCCCGAAAGGGACAGTCCCGCCTTCACCGTCTGCACGATCGGGCTGACGACGCCCCCCTGCGGGTCGAAGCTCACCGCGATGTCGTTCATGTCGCCGGCCTGCCACTGCGCATAGACGATGATGTTGCCGGCAACCGCGCTATGCTGGTTAAAGGGCAGCCCGTTGCCGCCCGGATCCGTGTTCCAGCCGGCAAACGCGTACTTTACCGGCGGCGCGTCCGCTTTTACCGGAGCCGAGGGCAGGGTGCCCAGCGTGGTCGCCGGAGACTCGACGGTCCCGTTCGCCGGATTCGCCGTTCCGCCGTTCGCATTGAATGTTACCGTGTAGGCATAAGGCGCCCACTTGGCAAAAAAGGCGACGTCGCCCGTTACCGTGTAGGGCGCCCCCGCCGCACGCAGCGCGCCCGCCGACCCCTCCGTCCAGCCCCCGAAGAGCCAGCCCGTCTTGGCCAGCGACCCCCCCTCCGGCAGATTGAGCTCCGTGTTGACGTTCACCGTCCGGGAAGCGGGCGCCGTGCCGACGCTCTGCCCGTTGCCGTCGTAGTCTATCGTATAGAGCGTCGCCCCCACGCCAATCCCCCCGTGGTAATTCTTGCCCGGGGTCGTCGAGAAGTTCGCGCTAAAGTCCGTATTCCCATCCTGCGCCGCATCGTCCGCCCCGTTGCGGACAACCCAAACAGGCGCATTGTTCGTCGCCGCGTTCCACACATCCGCGCTCACCGAGAAGGGGCGGTATTTCATATTAAAGTAAAAGACCCCGGCGGCCTCTGGCGTGAAGGCATACTCAGCCTCCCCGCCGGTCTTCCCGCCGACAAGCTTGCCGTCCGCAAGAGGATGGTCCGCGTCGGTGCGATAGTGGCCGCCATGCCCGGCAAGGCCCACCTTCGCCTCCGCCATGCCGCTGTTGACCTCGGCGCTTGCCGCGTCGCCCCCCGAATAGCCCCCTGCGCTCATGCCCCGGTTGAACGCCCCCGGCCCACCGTCGCTGTTGGCCGCATACAAGCCGCTCCGCCGCGTAAGCGGGTCCGCCAGCTTAAGCGGCCAGAGCCCGTCGCCGACGGCCGCGCCGCCGCTCTGTTTCGCGCCCAGCTTAAGCTCCGCGCGGTATGCCGTCCCAAACGTCACCCGCACAGGCTCGCCCCGCGTCCAGTCCAGGGGCGGTTCCGCCTCCCCCGCACGGTAAAACGTCGCGTCAATCACCAGCGGCACCAGCGGCATCGTCACCGGATTGTTCCCCGTGCGCACGTCAACCCAGCCATAGGCGCTTACCAACAGCGTAGGCTCCATGTCCGAAGGACTGTTCTTATGCCCCCACAAATACAGAATGTGATACTTCCTGCCCACATACACCGAGACCGACACGCTCCCCCCCGAATACGCATCGTCAAAGTCCGCAATGGACCCATCGCCCCCCGCAGAATCTTCCATAACAACAAGCTGAATGTAATTGACAAGCCCCGTCGCGCCGCCCCCCTTGACGGCGTCCGCCTCCGCCCCCGTAACGCTCAGCGCCGGGCCCGACGCATTCCCAAAAGGATGCAGCGTAAGCGCCGCCCGCCCCCCCTCTTCAGCCGCAATCTCCCCCTCCGCCACCGGCGGAAGCCCATTGTCCCCGGCCCCATCGCCCGACGCCTCCCCGTCCGCCGCCGCGGCGGACCCCGCCTCGTCAAACACACTCACCGAGCACGACCCAAAGCCGAAAACCGCCGCCGCCAGCAACGCCGCCAATAAAACCGCCGCAAACCCTTTCATAAAAAACTCCTCATTCATTCTTCACTCTACCGTCTTGACTTTTTTCATCCCCACATCTACGCTCTTGAACAGACGAGATTCCGTCAGGAGCTTGATTATGGATACCGCATCCGCCATTGTCGCACTGTTAAAAGAACTGGGAACCCCGGCGATTACCGTCGTCGGTTTCGCTTGGGTGCTGTTTCGCCTAAGCAAGCTCGAAAATCGGTTTAAGACGGACATAGCCGAGCTTAAAGCAGACGTAAAGAGCGTCAAAAGCAACCACCTTCCCCACATAGAAGCCGCCATAAAGGAACTCGCCAAAGGCACCCCCAACGAGGCCCACGTCAAAGCCATCCTAGACCTAAGCCACGAAGCCAGCCTCTCATAAACCCTCCAACCAGCCGCCGGCGTCCGGCGCCGACGGCTGGCGTCGAAGCCCTCTTCACTCTTCCATCGCTTCCTGCTCACTCACCACGGCGTTCCAGGCGAAAGACCCGCCGCGCCGCCGTCAAGACTGACGCTTGTCGTGCCGAACGCGCCGCCGTCCGCCGTCGAGGTTGCCCGAACAGTCAGATCCTCCGCCGGCTCGTCCATCCCCACCGTGAGGAGCCCGCCGGAGCTGATGACCGTCGCCCCCGATGAGGCTCCGGCGAGCGTCCAGATCACCCCCTGGGAGGGGCCGTTGGCCCCCTCCACCACAGCGGTGAACTGCAGGCTCGCGCCCCTTGTCGCGTTCGGATTTGCAGGAGCAACCGTCACGCCGCTCACCGTGATTGCGCCCCAGCGGGCGCAGACGGTCCTGTCCGCCGTTACGGCAAGCGGCCATTCGATCGGCGCGCCGCCCTCTGAGGCGCTGTACCAGCCGGCAAAGGCGTAGCCCGACCTCGACGGCTTGGCGGGCTCGGACACGTAGGCCCCCGAGTTCACCGTTTGGGGGAAAATCGCGCCGCCGCCGCCTGAGTCAAAGCTCAGCGTGAAGCGCATGGACGCGAACGCCGCCGTTACCGTCACATCCGCCGGCGGCATCGCAAAGTAAGCCGTCCTCCCGTCGGCGTTGTAGGTCGGAACGCTTAAGAGCGCCGGAGACGCCGCAATCGACGCCAGCCTGAAGCCCTCCGCCGGCTCCGTCGCCACCGTCATCGACTCCAGATGCCGCCCCGTCCCGCTTATCGAAACAATCCTTCCCTCCGTCCCCGACGGCGTCCCGTTCGTCGCCGCATAGACACCAGGCGACCAGTGCGCGTAGACCGTCTTCATGCTCACGACGGGCGCGCCCCAGTCCGCAAGGCTCCCGCCGCTTGCCGCAGTCCACCAGCCCTCGAAAGTCCAGCCCGGCCGCTCCGCAGGCACAGGCGTCGCGCTCTCATCGACCATCCCCCCCGGCAGGACCATCAGCACAATGGGACTGACCGCCCCGCCTTGAGGGTCGAAAATCACCGGCACGTCGCCCGGGTTGCCCTCCAGCCATTGGGCGAACACCTCGATGTCCTCGACGACGGGAGTGTCCTTGCTGAAAGCCGTCGCCGCCCCGCCGCCGATTTGCGCGTTCCAGCCGGCAAACGAGTACACCTTGCCGCCCACAGCCGCCTTCTCAGGCGGCGCAGGCAAAACACCCACCGTCGCAGGCGGCGTCGAAACCGTCCTCATCGCCAGAGCCTCCACCTCAATGAATTGCGGCACAGCCTCCGTGCCGCCGCCGTTTTTGTTGAAGGCAACGGTGAACCGGTCCTTCGCTCCGGCGTCGGCAAAACTGTTGCCGTCGCGGACGGAGACCTGCCCCAAGCCCCCCAGAGCCTCGCCGCCAGGCGCCGCCGCAGTTATCGCCACATCCTTAAGAGCCCCGTAGACGCCGCTGCCGTTCAGCGCGACGTCGCCCGCAGCCGCCTCATTCACCGTCAAGCGAATGGCGTAGGCCCCGTAGCGAGCCCTCCCCGCCACGCCGTTGAGGAAGACCAGAGCCCGCCTCAGATCGCCTGCGGAGCCGGTCATGCCCGTCCCGTCAATCGGCCAGGGATTGTTGTCCTCGAAGATCCCCGGCCGCCAGGAATCCGGATCCGCCACGCCCACGGACAGCGCCCCGTTGCCATTGTAAGAGTCCGTCCCGTCGTAGAGCGCAAAGTCCGTCCCCGCATTCGCCGCCGCGTCGGAAAGCCCGTTGCGGATAATCCAGCGCGGAAGCCTCGCCGCGTCGTTCGCAACAACGGGCGAGCTGAACTTGCCCCGATCCTTCCAGTTCTCCAGCGCGCCGAAGCCAAAAGGCGCGTAGACCATGTTGAAGAAGACGCTCCCCGCCGCCGCGCCAGGCGCGCCGGCGACAAGCGCATACCTCGCCACGCCGTTCGTGCCGTGCCCGCCGCCCTTTTCGTACAGATCCCGCAGCAAAACCCCCGGCGACGCCGAATACACCGCGTAATTGTCCACCAGCCGCAGCCCGTCCGCCGGCGCCCAGTCGTCAATCCCGTGGTAGGCCGCCTTGTCCGCAGAGCGAAGCGGCGCCACGCCGTCCCCCGTCGCCTCCCGCAGCGCATCGCCCGTTCTCCCAGCCGCCTGAGCCGCCTGAGACCCCAGCGCATACGTCAACACCCACTCCGTCCGCGCGTCCAGTCCCACCGTCCGCGCCAGACGCCCAGGCCGACGCACCTCCGCCGCAGCCCCCTCGCGCACAAACTCCGCCCCAACCACAACAGGCGTAAGCGGCACCACAAGCTTGTTCTCCCCCGCCTCAAGCGTCTGCTTAAGAAACCCCGAAGCCAGCAGCGTCGGCGTCGCAGCCTCCGCCCTGTGCCCCATCAAAATCAGAATGAAATACGTCCGCCCCGTCAAAAAACCCACCCGCAACTCAGGCCGCGGATCCTCCTCCGAACTCCGCTCCTCGTCAAAGTCCCAGATTTGGTCGGGCGCAGCCTCGTCCACCAGAATCATCTGGAAATAATTGCGAAGCGTCCCCACCCCGTCTTGAATCTGAGCCCCGTCCGCCCCCGACACCGAGCGCGCCGCCTCCGCAGAGCCGTCCCCCCACAGGTACGTCATGCTCAAGCTCGCCCCACCGTCCGCATCCGCCTCCGAAGTTCCCCCTTCAAAGGCCCCACCGTCCGACAAAGGAACCGCAGGAAGCCCCGCGCCCGCCACCGAGCCATCGACAAACTCAAACACATTGCAAGAGCCGCACGCCAAACCCGCCGCCGCCAAAACCAACATCGCATAACGCATAGCCATTTCTCCTCTATAAAACAATCAAACAACAGTCACATAAAAAAGAGGATGGCCCGCGACCGCGCGGCGCCAGCCCCCCACGTGCGGAGCCCCACCTGCCGCACCACGTCGTCAAACCGGAACGCGAACTCCGCGTCCGGCCTCGGAACGCATCCCATAAACCATTTCTTCGCGGCGCGCGCGCCGCCATGTGTTGCATATGTGCGCTCTCCGGCGACCAGCCTGAGCGGATGCCCATTGAAAGCCCCCCACCCGGACAGGAGTCCGGGCCGCTCGGACAGGAGTCCGCGCCGCTCGGACAGGAGTCCGCGCCGCTCGGACAGGAGTACGAGCCGCTCGGACAGGAGTACGAGCCGCTCGGACAAGAGTACGAGCCGCTCGGACGAACGTCCGCGCCGCTCGGACGAACGTCCGAGCAGAGAAAGCTTGAAGACGAGGCCACCCCGCAAACGCGCCGTTCGCATACGCGAACACGCCGTTCGCATACGCAAACAGACCAACCCCGCCCGAGCAAAAGACACCCGCAACACGAGACTTGAGCCCGCAATATGAAGAAAATTGAGAAAATTCAAAAGAAAGATGCGAAAAAAGCCGAAAAAAGCCGCCATCCGGCAGCGCCCCACCGCAGGGGACTTGACAAGAAAATTTAGCCCAGTATAATCGCGTTCGTACGTTCGTACGTTCGTACGTTCGTACGTTCGTTCGGCGCATCATTCCCTCGCGCGCGCGCGCGAGAGTCAATAGTTAAGGTCATACGGTTTATGCTCATCATGCTTCCATTCTCTCATAGATTTTCGGGCGTGTCAAGCTTTTTTTTACAAGCAGGCCTGGGCCCCCTCCCCCTGACGACATGGACATCCTCATCGCCGCCTTTTGCCAAGCCTGCGGCCTCACGCTCGTCGCCAACAACACCCGAGCAAAAGACACCCGCAACACGAGACTTGAGCCCATAGTATAGAAAAGATTGAGAAAATTCAGAAGAAAAGAGTGAAAAAAGCCGAAAAAAGCCGCCATCCGGCAGCGCCCCACCGCAGGGGACTTGACAAGAAAATTTAGCCCAATATAATCGCGTTCGCACGTTCGCACGTTCGCACGTTCGCACGTTCGGCGCATCGTCCCCCTCGCGCGCGCGCGCGAAGAGTCAATAGCTAGGGTCTTACGATTTATGCTCATCATGCTTCCATTCTCTCATAGATTTTCGGGCGTGTCAAGCTTTTTTTTTACGGGGGGGCCTGGGGCGGGGGGGCGTTGCGGGGGGGGGCGGAGCCCCCCCGCACAGGGGGTAGCGCGGCAATCTTGCCGCGCGTAGGGGGGGACGCCCCCCTTTCCCCCTTTATTCTATCGTGATGAACTCGTCTTTGGTGCAGATCGCGTCGACGCGGCGGTCGTATTCGTCGGTCGGCACGTCGTCGACGATGGCGCCGCTCATGCAGAG
>JAITNO010000105.1 GCA_031290405.1 Spirochaetaceae bacterium | reverse complement strand
TCTTTCATCGTTAACCCCATGGTGCTCTCCGATCCCTCCATCGGCTAAGCATATTTGGGTTAGATTTTTATTATGAGGCATGACCTGTTTTGGGTTAGAATATTTATGAGGCAATGCGCGGCCTTGCGTTTATGGCTGTTGTGCGTTAGCATGGGGGTATGAACACTGCACAGATTGAAAGGATTGTCGTCGGGGCTCTGGCGACGAATTGTTACATTGTGCCGCTTGGGGCGGGCGCGGCGGCTGTGGTCGATCCGGGCGACGATGCGGATGCGATTGTCGAAAGGCTTGAGGCGCTTGCGTTGCGGCCGCGGTGCGTTCTTTTGACGCATGGGCACTTCGACCATCTTGCCGCGCTGCCGCCATTGGTTTCCCATTATGCGATGCGGGGCGTTCTCTTAGGCGTTGCCATCCATGGGGACGACGCGGGCTTTCTGGGGAAGGGGGCCTACGAAAAGCATTGCGCGAGTTTCCGCGCGGTGGCCGGCGACGCTTCGTACGTGGACGGTCTGTGGAGGGAGCTGCCTGAGCCTTCGCGGGTTCTGAAGGACGGGGACCTGGTGGAGCGTTTTACGGTGGTGCACCTGCCTGGCCACAGCGCGGGTTCGGTGGGTTTTTACGACGCGGCTGGCGGCGTGCTGATAAGCGGAGACGTGCTTTTCAATTGCGGCGTTGGTCGGTCCGACCTGCCGGAGAGCGATCCGGCCAAGCTTGAGGCGAGTCTCCTGCGTCTGTTCGCCTTGCCGCCTTTGACGCGCGTCTTCCCCGGTCACGGTGAGGCGACGTCGATAGGGCGGGAGGCGGTTTACTATTCGTAGGCGCGTATGACGTGGCTTGCTTCTGTTGCCGCCGCCGTCGCCGCGCTCTTCTTCCTGGCGTCGGTTTCCGTGTTGAACGCGCAGGCGCCGCCGCCGGTCCCGCAAAGGGATCCCTCTGCGGCTGTGGGGGCTGAGGGGGCTTCTCCAGTGGCGGATCCTTCTGTGGAGGGCTCTGCCGCGGGCGGGCGCGGAGCGCGCCGGTTTTTGGCACTGGGTGGGGATCTTGCGTTTCTTATCGAGGACGGCAGTCTTGAATCCGACCCGATGCCCGTGCTCCCTACGTTTTTTGCGAGTTTCGGCTTTCCTCTGGCCTCCCTTGGAGGGGCCGACGTCTTCATTGCGCCGAGTTTGGGTTTCTACTCCACGCATTACCGCTGGTCGGATTTGCGCGGGCGGCCTGTTCCCGCGGCAAGCGAAAACAGAGAGGCGGAGGTCTACGGCGTTGTCGCAGGCGCCGCCGCCGAGCTCCACGTTCCCCTGTCGGCGGCGTTTGTCCTCAAGGCGAATCTGGGTCTTGCCGCGGATTTCCGCGCGGTTGTGCTTGCCGGCGGCTTGAACGATGGCGTCGACCCGATTGACGAGATCAAGAGGCGCAACGATGCGGCGGCGGATTATTTTTGGGGCGGCGCCCGTTGGCTCTTCGCGCGCTTCGCGCTGGGCTTCGACTGGCGGCCCTGGAACGACTACGGCGTCGGCCTGGATGTGAGCATGATGGCGCCGTTCCACCCGCCGGAAGCGGCTGCGGGGGATACTGAGCTCTTAGGCTGGCGTTTCGGCGTGGGCGTCCGCTTTTCGCGGCTTTTTTAGGCGGCCCTGCCACGCCTGCAGGCTGTCTTGACACTGACGGCCCCGTCCGATAGGCTTTGCCGCGATATGGAAAAAGACAAGCCCGGATTGTCGGGCAGATTCATACAAAACGTCGTCCTCGGCGCGTTGCTGGCAACGCTGTTTTTGCTGGTGTGCCGTCTGTTTGCTCCCTTCTTTACGATTCTGCTGTGGTCTGTGCTCCTCTATGTGGTGATCGACCCGCTCTACGAAAGGATAGTCTCAAAGATAAACCTGAACACGAAGGTCGGCGCGATCTTAAGGACGCTGCTTGCCGGGTTCTTTGCGCTTGCCTCCGTGCTGATTGTGCTTGTTCCGCTTGCCGTCGTGGTGAGCCAGTTGTACATTCAGGGCATTGAGATCGTTAAAAACGTCAAGAGTTATATTTTGGAAAACAGGGAAACGATAGACGCCGCGTACCGCAGCGGCGCGCAATTCATCTTTGACCTTACCAACGGCATGGTGGACGTTGAACCGCTCGACGTGAACAACAGGCTGGTTGGCTTTATCGAAAGCAACGTCTACAACGCGTTTCGGTTTTCCGGCCTCGTTCTGCGCGACACGGCGTTTTTCATCCTCGGCCTGGCGTTGGTGGTGTTCTGCTTGTTTTTCTTCTATCTTGACGCGCCCTACCTTTCGTCGTTGGTCAAGAGCGTCATCCCGATTAAGAACAAATACACGATTGCCCTTGTTAATAAGTTTAAGGAGATAACGCGGGGATTGATTCTGGGCTATTTGACGGTCGCCCTGATTCAGGCGACGCTTGCATTCATCGTCTTTAGCGTCTTCCGCGTGAACGGGGCGCTGGTCTTCGCCTGCCTTACCTTTGTCTGCGTCTTCATCCCGATGCTGGGCGGCGCGTTGGTCTGGATACCGGTCGGCGCGGCCCGCATCCTAAGCGGCGATGTGGCAGGCGGCATCCTCTTGACGCTTATCGCGGGGCTGTGCATCTCCCTGCTGGACAACATTATCCGTCCTTTCCTCCTTAAGGACCGCTTAAAGCTCCATCCGCTTGTCATCTTCTTTGCGATAATGGGCGGCTTGGCGTTGTTCGGCGTCAACGGCCTTATTTTGGGGCCGCTTATCATCGTGCTCTTCCTAACCGTGCTTGAAATGTTCTTTAAGGAACATCACATAAAGAAAAGAAAAGTGAACATCGAGGAAAACAACAATGACAGTGAATAAGAATGCTTCGTCAAACGCGATTGTGACGGTCGTCGGGAACGACAGCGTAGGCATCATCGCGAAGGTAAGCGGCTTTCTTGCCGAGCGCAAGGTGAACATTGAAGACGTGAACCAGTCGATACTCTCCGGCTGCTTCGTGATGATGATGATGGTCGATCTGTCCGGGAGCGCCTCGGATCTGGAAACGCTCAAGGCCGAGCTGACGGCGCTTGGCGGCTCGATGAACGTGTCCATCAGCATATGGCATGAAGACGTGTTTGCCGCGATGCACAGGATCTAAGAGCCCATGCTGTTTACGCCAAAAGAGATTGTCGAAACGATCGATATGTTCCTGCGCTACAAGCTCGACATACGGGCGATTACGATGGGCATATCGCTGCTTGACTGCGCCGCCTCGTCGGGGGCCGCGTCGCGGAACAAGATAAAGGACAAGATCTACCGCGTCGCGGGGCGGCTTGTTAAGACGGGGCGCGACATTGAGCTGGAATACGGCATTCCCATCACCAATAAGCGCATCGCGGTAACGCCCATCGCGCTGGTGGCGGCCTCCTCCGGCGACGGGGATTACACGCCCTACGCGCAGGCGCTGGACGAGGCGGCGCGCGAGCTGGAGATTGACTTTGTGGGCGGCTTTTCGGCGCTCGTGCAAAAGGGCTTTACCGACAGCGACAGGAGGCTGATCGACTCGATTCCCGACGCGCTGGCCGCCACCGAGCGGGTGTGTTCGTCGGTAAACGTCGCCGCCACGAAGGGCGGCATCAACATGGACGCGGTAAGCCTGATGGGGAGGATCGTCAAGGCGACGGCGGCGAAGACGGCGGAGCGGGACGCCATCGGCTGCGCGAAGCTCGTCGTCTTCTGCAACGCGCCTGAGGACAATCCCTTCATGGCGGGCGCGTTTCACGGCACGGGCGAGGCGGAGTGCTGCCTCAACGTCGGCGTTTCCGGCCCGGGGGCAATCAAGGCGGCCCTGGAACACTGCAAAGGGATGAGCTTTGGCGAGCTTGCCGACGCGATTAAGAAGACGGCGTTCAAGATTACGCGCATGGGGCAGCTTGTCGGCAAGGAAGCGGCGAAACGGCTGGGCGTTCCCTTCGGCATACTGGACCTGTCGCTGGCGCCGACGCCGGCGGTCGGCGATTCCGTCGCCCGCATCCTCGAAGAGATGGGGCTTGAATCGGCCGGCGCCCACGGCTCGACGGCGGCGCTCGCCATGCTCACCGACATGGTGAAGAAGGGCGGCATCATGGCGTCGACGCGCGTCGGGGGCTTTTCCGGGGCCTTCATCCCCGTGTCCGAGGACGAGGGGATGATCGCCGCGGTCCGCTCAGGCGCCCTTAGCCTGGACAAGCTTGAGGCGATGACCTGCGTCTGCTCGGTGGGGCTGGACATGATCGCCCTTCCCGGCGACACGAGCGCGGCGACGATTTCGGCGATTATCGCCGACGAGATGGCCATCGGCATGGTGAACAACAAGACCACCGCCGTCCGCCTGATCCCCGTGCCCGGCAAGAAGGCCGGCGACTGGGCGCAGTTCGGGGGCCTCCTCGGCGGCGCGCCGATTCTGCCGGTAAACCGCGCAAGCAGCGACGCCTTCATCGCCCGCGGCGGCCACATCCCCGCGCCTCTGCACAGCTTTAGAAACTAGGGCTGAAGGTCTGCGCCGGCTATGCGAGGCCTGCCCCCCTCTTCCTCGATCCCTCACAATAGCGCAAGGGGCCCTCGTCCCGCTCTTGACGTTTTTATCGGGCTCATATAAGATGAATTGTTAGTTAATTCTAACACGAACGCATATTGGAAAGTAAGGAGAACGCATGATCGCACCATTCACCCATTCAGGAGAGCGGCCCCGCCTCAAGGCGCCGCAAAGGAGGCGCCCATGAGCGTCGTCATCGTAGGCGGACACGACAGGATGCACTGTCAGTACAAGGACATTTGCAAGGAATTTGGCTGCAAGGCGAAGGTATTCACCGAGAAAAAATGCCCGTTGGAGCGTCTTATGGGGAATCCTGATTTAATCGTCCTTATAACCAACCCCGTTTCTCACGGGATGGCGGCGATTGCGCGCAAGGAGGCCGCGAACAAGGGGATTACCCTCGTGCAGTCTCATTGCGGCAGTGGGAACGCGTTAAGGAACATTCTGGAATCGTCTCTGGGCTGATGTTTTTCGCCCGTGGGCG
>JAITNO010000177.1 GCA_031290405.1 Spirochaetaceae bacterium | reverse complement strand
TTTCTTTCTTGGCTGCCATGACTTTATTGAAACGCAAAACAAAAAATTTTGTGGAATCAACGTCTATTGTGTTTGGCGCTATTCGATACCGGTAATAACTCATTGCGCTCGCGTCCCCACCACCTTCTTTATCCACATAAGTAGACGTATGGTATGTCAGATTCTTTTTAGTCACCAAACCGGAAAACATCAAAAGTAGCGTATCACGGATATTTGGGTTTTTTTCTTTCTTGATAATACTTTTGAGCAAAGCCAACTGTGCCGTCTGCCCGCGGCTGAATAATTCCAAAACGGTTTCCACATCGGAACTTTTAGGCAAGGGAAGGTTTTTTGGACAAGGATATTCTTTGAGTGTTTTAGCAACAGCATCTTTTGTTTTCGGTTCTTTCTTGATGTATTCAGCGCGGACTTTGTTATAACTTTCTATCAAATTATTGATAGTTACCGGCGCCAAAAGAGCGCTGACGATAAAAACGGCCATAGGGTTCAAATCAATATTGACCGCCTTGCGGCCGTTCATCAATGCCTCGACCGCCGTAACGCCGCTGCCGCCAAAGGGGTCAAGCACTAGATCGCCTTTTTGACTGAAGTTTTTTATATAGGCGCTCACGACATCCCATGATTGCCTCGTGAAATAACCGTGGACGCCGAAATGCCTTTTGGCAGCCCGCTTCCTGGCGGGTATTTCTCCCAACAATGGCCGGCTGGCGTAATCAAAGGAGCGAGATGCCGCCGTTTCGTTTGTTTTTCCCGCGCCTGCTGGGATGTAGTCAAATCTCTTGCCCGCCTGAAAACTTTTTGGCGAAAGCAACTTTTGCAAGGCCTCCCAATGCGCCTCTAGTTCCTCGACGCGAAAATACAGCGCCGGCTTCCCCGTGTCCGTGGTTCTGAAACAGACGAATTCAATGCCGTTGCAGAGGGCAAAATAGCTGCTTCGTATTTCCGGGTGCGTGGCGTAACTGTACACCTGCTCCACATTGTCGTCGTCGATGATTTTTTGGTGGGGGGCTTTCGCGTCCAGGACCCACGCGAAGCCGTTTTCGACCTTCAGCGCATAATCGGGAATCAAATTGACTTTGCGCTTTTTACTGCCGGTTCGCAGGAAGGGGCTCTGCAACGCTTTTTCGCGGAGGATGTTTTCATGGGTAAAGCCAAGTTCTTTAAGGATGGGGTCGATGACGACCGCCCGCACATCGGCTTCCTTAAAGTCAGGGTCTGACGCCATGGCGCTAAAGTCAAGGTTGCCAAAGAGGGTTTGTTTTATTCCAATCGTTTCCACGTTCCAACCAGTATGTCCGGCCGCCGCATATCCTGTCAAGAGTTGCCGTCGAGCAATTGGCCGACGGCTTGACGAATGCTCATTGCTCTTTCCCCTCTTGACCTTTTTGTTTCCCTTATGATACCGTTTCCCTATAAGACAACTGATCTGGAGAAGGCTCCAGCTTGGCTGGAGAAGGCTCCAGCTCGGCTGGAGAAGGCTCCAGCTCGGCTGGAGAAGGCTCCAGCTTGGCTGGAGAAGGCTCCAGCGTCTTTGCATCTTGTTTTGGAACAAGAAAATGGAACCGGCTCAAGGAGGGCTTTTAGTATGGCACGGGATTGGATACCCCACGGGGAACAGGATTTAGTCGATTTTGCGACAAGATGGAAGCCTATGCTTGGCAATGCGGACAAAAGGGCCGCATACGCTTGGGATTCCTCGCTGTGCGAGGAGGTTTTGGACAAAATCGAGCGCTTTTTGAAGGCGCGCGGCGAGTACGAGCTTGACGATTCGTCGTTCAAAGCGTCGGTCAAGAACGAGGCGAAGGCGGAAATGGTCGACGCCATGCGGGATTTTGCCAACACGTCCGTCAGGCACAACAAAAAGATGCCGGACGGCGAGAAGCTGGTTTTGGGCCTCCGTCCGCCGAAGGCGACGTCCACCGGCCACCCTGCGCCGGCCTCGCAGCCTTCGACGATGGTCGAAAACACGATAAACAATTACGAGCACAGGCTGCGTGCGCTGAACCGCGCGCAGGAAGGCGGCGCCGGCAAACCTGCGGACGCCTTCAGGGTGCGTTTCGCCTGGCAGGTCGGGGGCGAAAGGCCCGCCTCCGGCGCCGAGTTGCCTAAGTCCAAGACCTCGCGCAAGACGTCTATGGTCGTCGGCCACAAGGAAGAGGACAAGGGCAAGACGGCCTACTACGCCACGGCTTACGAAAACGACACGGGCGACACGGGCCCCTGGTCGCCGGTGGAAGAGGGGATTGTCGCATAGGGGCTGGGGCAGGGCGAGCGCATTGACAGACGGCTCGGTTTCCCCTACGATGGTGGCGGAGGCAGCGAGTATGGCGAAATCTGCGGTTTATTGGTCTGATATGCGGTGTCGAAACGGCGACAGTCTTCTTGCGAAGCTGGAGCGGCTGATTAAGAAGGCCGGCATCGACGGGATTGACTTTAACAACAAATATGTGGCGATTAAGATTCACTTTGGGGAGCCGGGGAACTTGGCGTTCCTGCGGCCAAACTGGGCGCGGGCGGTGGTCGATCATGTGAAGGCGCGCGGCGGAATGCCCTTCCTGACGGACTGCAACACGCTCTACGTGGGGCGGCGGAACCAGGCGCTGAACCACATGGACGCGGCTTTTGAAAACGGCTATTCGCCGTTTGCCACGGGCTGCCACAACATCATCGCCGACGGGCTCAAGGGGACGGACGGCGTTGACGTGCCGGTTTCCGGCGGCGTGTACTGCAAGACGGCGAATATTGGGCGGGCGGTGATGGACGCCGACATCGTGATTTCGCTGAATCATTTTAAGGGGCACGAGCTTGCCGGCTTCGGCGGGGCCATCAAGAACCTAGGCATGGGCAGCGGCAGCCGCGCGGGCAAGATGATCATGCACAACGAAGGGAAGCCTGATGTGCGCGAAGGGCTCTGCATCGGCTGCGGGTCTTGCGCGAAATTCTGCGCTCAGGGTGCGATAAGCTTTGGCTCGAACGGCAAGGCCTCTATCGACCACGGCGTGTGCGCGGGCTGCGGACGCTGCCTGGGCGCCTGCAACCAGAACGCGATTGAAAATCATTCGTGGGGGAGCGTCGACGCGCTCAACGCGAAGATGGCGGAATACGCGAAGGCGGTTGTGGACGGGCGGCCTGCCTTCCACATCAACGTGGTAAACCAGGTTTCGCCCTACTGCGACTGCCACGGCGAAAACGACGCGGCGATTATTCCCGACATCGGCGTCTTCGCGGGGTTTGACCCCGTCGCCCTGGACAAGGCGTGCCTTGACGCGGCGAACGCGGCGCCGATAATCGAGACGAGCGTTCTGGGCGCCCTCGCGGCCACGTGCGGCGATCATTTTAAGAATGTGCATCCGGCGACGAACAGCATTGTCCAGATTACCCACGGACAGAAGATCGGGCTGGGGAACGCCGCCTACGATCTTATCTTCGTTACATAGCGGGGCGCGCCGGCAACTGTGGATTTATTTTCAACGCTTATTGGCATATACAGCAAATTCTTCAGTCCTTTCCTTGACATCGCCATCCTGGCCTTCCTGATATACAAGGCGTATCGGTTGTTGGCGAAGACGCAGGCGGTCCAACTGATTAAGGGCGCGGGCTTCCTCGCGCTGATTTACGGGTTTGCCTACATCTTCAAGCTGACGACGCTGCTCTGGATATTGAAGTTTTTAACGCCGGGGCTTTTTATCGCCATTGCGCTGATCTTCCAGCCTGAGCTTCGCAAGATCATCATCAAGCTTGGCCTTACCGAGATCTTCAGTCCGGGCAACAAGCCGCGCACGGGGCAGCTCGAAGCGGTTGTAACGGCGGCGGAGATCTTAAGCGAGCTGCGGCGCGGAATGCTGATTGTCTTTCCCCGCAGGTCGAACATCAACCGGATTATCGAGGGGGGAACGCGGATTAACGGCGAGATTTCTTCAACCTTGATTGTTACGGTCTTTCAGTTTGACGGGCCCTTGCACGACGCGGCGATGGTTATCCGCAACGGCAAGATAGCCGCCGCCGGCTGCGTACTGCCGCTTTCCGAGCAGCAGGAGATACGAAAGAGTTTTGGAACGAGGCACCGGGCGGCGCTCGGCATGAGCGAAGAATCGGACGCGGTGATGCTTATCGTTTCGGAAGAGACCGGCGCGATTTCGATTGCCTTTGATTCGCAGATATACTACGATCTTTCGTCCAACGAGGTGTTGCAAAAACTCCGTTCGCTCCTGGACGGCAGCCTGACGGTGGAAAACAAAACAACAGAGGAAGAGCGCATCGACGGTGCGGAGGGCGCGGAGGGCGCGGCGAAAGGACAAGCCGCCGCGTCGGAGGAGGCGTCTGGTGAATCTTAAAGAAGGGGGAGGCGTCCGGTGACTCTTAAAGAAATGGTTCGTTCGATTACCGACAATTGGCCGGCGAAGATACTCTCGATAATGCTGGCGGTTTTTCTTTTTATCTTTCAACGGGTCAACACGCTGGACACCCGCGTTTTCGAGGTTCCGATTACCGTCGTCGGCAACACTAACGCGCTGGTTTCCACAAGCCCCCTGCCGACGAAAGCGCGCGTTACGATTACAACAACGCAAAACGAGCTGCCGCTTTTTTCCGAAAAGGACGTGAGCGCGCACATAGACCTCTCGAAGTTTGCGAATCCGGGAACGTACACCGCGCCCATAGAGGTGATGCTTCCGGCGGACGCTCAGGACATTGATTCGATAGAAACGCACGTGCAGCCAATCGAAATAAAAATAACGCTCGATAAAAAAGCCGGAAAGTATTTTTCGGTAAACCCCGTGTTTCGCGGCATCGTCGCACCCGGCTATGAGCTTGTTTCCCAAGACATAAGTCCCGACAAGGTGTGGATTGAAGGGCCCGCGTCGGTTATCGGCATGATCAACGCCGTGTCGACGGAGGGCATCGACATTACAGGCCGCGACACCGCCATCTCGCGCGAGGTGCGGCTTGAAACCTTAAATCCCGTGCTTACCTCGAGCCATTACAGCTTTCGGTTTAACGCGGAGATAAAGAGCATCGAAAAGTCGGCGGAATGGGACGCCGTGCCGATTGTGTTTATCAACCTGGATGAAGGCCTCGCCGTCGCACACAACAATTACACGGGTTACCTTAGGCTGCAAGGCAATGAACGCGACATATCAGGCTACACCCCCAAAGAAGGCGTCCTCTATGTCGATTGTTCGCAGATCAGTTCCGAAGGGGAGTATCCTTCGATGTACGTTCAGCATAAGGTTGGCGACGAGTATAGGGTGTTAAAGGTCGAGCCGGAAACCGTTTCGATTACCGTCGAGAAGGCCGCCGATGCCGGACTCGAGCCCGCCGTGCAAGACGCCCCCGCCGAGCCGGAAAGCGTCCCCGCCGTCGTCGAAAAAGGCGCAGAGGCGGAACCGCCAAAGGACAATTGAAGCATCATGGGCAACAGCGCATTCGTTTTAGAGGGAAGCAACGACGATTTCGTACTCAACACAAAAAAGGAAACCGTCCTTAAAACCTCATACCAGTCGAAGGAAGTCTTGACGTGCCCCGCGTGCGGCGAAGCCTTTCACAAAGAAGAACTCCTTACCGGAAGCGGCAGGCTCATCGCCGGCCCCTTAAGCGACGAGCTGCACCGCCTCTACGAAGCCTCCGCACGATACGGCGAGCTCCACCCGCTGGCGTATCAGGCCGCCGTATGCCCCGGGTGCTGGTTCGCCTCCAACGCCGACGACTTCAATCTTTTGCCCGAATGGTTGCGCGGGCAAGCGGCCAACCACGCAAAAACAAGAAAAGAAGAGGTCGCCCTCATCTTCCCCACCGTCGATTTTTACGCCCCCCGCTCACTCGTCTCTGGGGCCGTCTCTCAATACCTCGTCATGCGCTGCTACGAGTATTATCCCATAGACTTTTCCCCGACCGTCAAACAAGGCATCGCCGCGCTGCGCACCAGTTGGCTGATCGACCACATACACGAAAAAGAACCCGGCCAGCACTGGGATTGGCTTGCCCTCCTATTCAAAAAGAAAGCCCGTTTCTTTTGCCGCCGCGCCCTGCAAGGCGAAACCACCGGCGGCGAAACCCTCTCCGGCCTTAAACTATTCGGCCCCGACCTCGACAAAAATTATGGATACGAAGGGTTTCTCTACATCACCGGCCTCCTGGAATACAAATACGGCAGCCGAAAAGACCCCAAACAACGCAAAGAACTCATCACCGAAACCCGCCAGACATTGGCCAAGATGTTTGGGCTGGGGAAATCCTCAAAGAGCAAGCCCGGCCCCCTCCTGGAAAAATCGCGCAGCCTCTACATCGAGATCTCGAAAGAGCTCCAAGATTTCGACGAGTAAAAGCCGAGTTGGCGGGAACGACCGGACTGAACAGGGATCGTCTTGCCCATGTTCTGGCGAACTGCGCGAAGAAACAGCCTGTCGCCGTGGAAGGGAGGCAGCCCCGCAAAGAACGGGCGACGGGGAAGCGCGGCGGTCGCCCGCCTCTGTATCGAGCGGAGGCTGGGGGGCCGTGGTGCCTCATTTCAAAATGCAACCCAAAGGGTCTTGGCGCCTCATTTAGAAAAAGCAACTTTAGCCTTATGAGCCGCCAAGAGAGCATTGACGGTACGATGGACATTTTGCTGTAACTCAAGCGGTCTATTGTCGCCGGACTTGCACACGTGAGTTTTTGCCTCAATCTCTTTCCTGGCGCCCATGCTTATCCTCATTTTGGCCTCCGGCAGTCGTTTCTACCTTCGGCTTTTTATTTTGGGCGTCATTTTCAAAATGAGGCATTCGTCTTTTTCGGTGTCATTTTCGTTGAGGCACCGCGAGATATTGACTATTTCTTACGCTTGCGGGAGTATGTGGAATCGAGGTACACGATGTTTGAGCTCACGAAAAAAGGGATTGTCCTGCACAAGGACGGGTTTGAGGCGGCGAATATCCGCCTGCCTGCGTTCGATGTTGACGCGCTTGTGCGGAAGACGCGCGCGGCGCCGGTGTGGTTGCACGTGAGCGCGGGCAATCTGTTTAAGGCGTTCCATGCGGCGCTTGCCCAGGGGCTGGTGGAAATGGGGCTTGCCGATGTGGGCGTGGTGGCCGTTGTGCCGAATGATTTTGCGAGCATTGGGGCTGTGTGGTCGCCGCACGACAATCTTTTCATTAAAACAGTGATGAAGGCGGACGGCGGTCTTGAAAACGCGGTGATTGCTTCGGTTGCCGAGCTTGTTGCGGCGGATAGCGCCGATGTTGTCGCCTGGGGGCGGCTGAAGGAGATTTTTCGGGCGCCTTCGCTCCAGATGGTCTCCCTTTCGATTACGGAAAAGGGGTACGAGCTGAGGGGGCTGGACGGGGCGTTTAAGGTGGAGCTTGCGGTGGAGTTTGATGCGGGGCTTGCGGCGCCGCGCCACGCGATGACGAAGCTTGCGGCGCTGGTCTACGGGCGGTTTATGGCGGGGGCGTTGCCGCTGGCGTTGGTGAGCACGGACAACTTTTCGCACAACGGCGACAGGCTGAAGGATGCGATGGTGTGCGTCGCCCGCGAGTGGGAAAAGCGGGGGTTCGTGGGGTCGGGCTTTATCGAATACCTGCTTGACCGCTCAAAGCTGGGCTTCCCCCTGAGCATGATCGACAAAATTACGCCGAATCCCTCCCCGAAGGTGGCCGACGCGCTGAAGGCTGCCGGCCTGGCGGGGATGGACATTGTTCGCCGCTCTCGCGGTTCCCCGCTGGCGCCTTTCGTCAACACGGAAGAGGCTGAATACTTGGTTGTCGAGGATGTTTTCCCGAACGGCAGGCCGCCGCTGGAGGGGGTCGGCGTGCGCTTCTGCGACCGGGGGACGGTGGACAAGGTTGAGCGCATGAAGGTGTGCACCTGCCTGAACCCGCTGCACACGGCTCTGGCGGTCTTTGGCTGTCTCTTGGGCTATGCGTCGATTGCCGAGGAAATGCGGGACGGCGACCTTGCCGCGTTGGTCAGGCGCTTGGCGGAGCGTGAGGGGCTGCCGGTCGTCGTCGACCCGCTCATCATCAATCCTAAGGCTTTCCTTGCCGAGGTGTTGGAGAAGCGCCTTCCCAATCCGAACATCCCCGACGCGCCTCAGCGGATTGCGGCGGATACGTCGCAGAAGCTGGCCATCCGCTTTGGCGAGACGATTAAGCTCTGGGCTGCGGACGAGGCGCTCGACGCAACATCCCTTACGCTGATTCCGCTGGTGATTGCCGCCTGGTGCCGTTACCTCCTGGCGCTCGACGACGAGGGGAAGCCTTTCGCGCCCAGCCCCGACCCGCTGCTGGATGACTTGCAAAAGGCGCTCCACGGCATCCGCCTGGGCGACGGCGCCGGCGCGAAAGGGAAGCTGCGGCCGATTCTTTCCAACGTGAAGGTTGTCGGCGTGGATCTTTACGAGGTCGGGCTGGGCGACAAGGTGGAAGCGTATTTTGCCGAGCTGATTGCCGGCCCCGGAGCGGTCCGCGCAACGTTGAAGAAGCATTTGAAGCATTTATAGGGCGTCTATGGCGCCTTTAGTTTATAACAGGAGAATAGAATGAACACATTAAACCCGCAAGAGATAAACCGCCGCGTCGAGGCGGTGTGGCGTCTGGAAGAAGCGGACGAGGTTCCCTTTGTCGTCGAGGTGGGGCCCCTCCACGTGGCGACGAAGGACTTTTACGACGACGACGAGGCGGAGTTGCGCTGGCACATCCAGATGCACAAACAGCGCGAGAACGTCCGCGATTACGGCTACCCCAACATCAAGCCCAACCAGGGCGTGAACATTGTCGCCGCCGCCTTCGGCTGCGAGCAAACGGTGAACGACGTCGCCGACCCCTGGGTAAAGGCGTTCATCAACGAGGACAACGCCGAAGCCGTGCATACGCTGCAAACGCCAGACCCCGTGAACAACCCCGTCTACCAACACGCCTGGCGGCGGCTCGACTGGCTGCAACGCCACTCCGACTGGCCGCTGCGCATGGTCAACGTCCCCTCGCCGCTCACCACCGCCTCCCTCATCTGGGATTACACCAACTTTATCGAAGCCCTCCTCGTCTGCCCGGACGAGGTTCATGTGCTGATGGAAAAAGTTACGCAGGCCATCATCCTCTATGTAAAAGAACAGTTCAAACGGATAAAGAACCTCTACAGCGTGGGGCACGAATCGATGTGCCCGGTGCCCCGCTGCGCCGGCGTCCGCGTAAGCGACGACACGGGGGCCCTCCTCTCACCCAGCCTCTACCGCGAGTTCGGCGTCAAGTACAACGGCCTCATATCCAAAGAGTTCGGCGGCATCGTCGTTCACTCCTGCGGAGACACCCACAGCGTCGTCCCCGCGATGATGGAGATACCCGGCCTCAAAGGGCTCGACCTCACCATCCCGCAGGTCCAGAACTGGGAAGCCGTCCGCGACGCCGCCGCCGGCAAAACCGTCCTGTGCCTGCGCCATCAGTATTGGGATCACCTGGAAGGCGAAACGGACATGATCGCCTACACCAAAAAGATCGTCGATTGCTTCGGACGCAAAGGCGTCGTCATCCAGACCTCCGCCCCCACCGAGGAGGAAGCCGTCGCGTACAGCGAACAGCTCCACCGCCTGCTCTCATAAGCCATGCCCATCAAAATACCCCGATCGCTTCCCGCCTACGACGCGCTCACCAAAGAAAACGTCTTCGTCATGACCGAGTCCCGGGCGCGCAGCCAGGACATACGCCCCATCAAAATAGCCATCGCCAACCTCATGCCCACCATGCTGGACACCGAGACGCAGCTCCTGCGGCTCCTCGGCAATTCCCCCCTGCAAGTGGACATCACCCTCCTTAGAATGGGCAGCCATCAATCGCGCAACGCCCCTCCCGGCCACCTCGAGCGCTTCTACGTCAGCTCCAAAAAAGCCATGCGCGAAAAGTTTGACGGCCTCATCATCACCGGCGCCCCCGTCGAAACCCTCGACTTCGAACAAGTCGACTACTGGCAGGAACTCAGCGGCGTCCTCGAGTATTCAAAAAAGAACGTCTATTCGACCATGCACATCTGTTGGGGCGCGCAGGCCGGACTCTACCGCCACTACGGCGTCCCCAAAATCATGCTCCCCCACAAACTCTTCGGCGTATTCGCCCACAACATCGCCCAGCCCCACACACCACTCTTCCGCGGCTTCGACGACATCTTCCTAGCCCCCCAGTCCCGTTACACCGAAAGCTCTCGAACCGTGATCAACGCCGTCTCCTCTCTCGCCGTACAATCAAGCACCCCGTGCGGAAGCCCCTTCATCATCACCGCCCGCAACGGACGCGAAATCTACGTGACCGGACACCTCGAATACGACGTCAACACCCTCCACAACGAATACCAACGAGACAGCGAAAAAAAACTCCCCATCAACATCCCCAGCAACTATTACCCCAACAACGACCCCACACAGCCCCCCGTCGTCCGCTGGCGCGCCCACGCCCACCTCTTCTTCTTAAACTGGCTCAACCTCGTCTACCAAGAATCCCCCTACAACATCGCCGAAATCGAATGAAGACCACCTCCGCCCAAAGCTGGCGGGACCCCGCCCAAAGCTGGCGGAACCCCGCCCAAAGCTGGACGCAAAGCGCATTGCCCAGGGCGCAGTGCCGAGGGCCACAACAAAAAAACTCACGCGGGGACGCAGTGAGGACATTCATCTTCCTCTTGCGTCTCCGCGTGAGCCACACTTCTTCGTTCGTGAGTTCTGCGGTTAAACCGCCGGTTTAACCGGCAGCTTCTTTAGCTGACCTCGACGGTGCCGCCGGCAGCTTCAACCGATTTTTTAATCTTTTCGGCTTCGTCCTTCGACACATTTTCCTTAAGGGGCTTGGGTACGCCTTCAACAAGGTCTTTCGCCTCTTTAAGGCCAAGACCGGTAACCACCCGAACCTCTTTAATAACAGCGATCTTCTTCGTATCCTCGAACGCCTTGAGGGTAACGTTGAATTCCGTCTGTTCCTCGACGGGAGCAGCCGCCGCTCCCGAAGCCGCGCCGACCGCCGCCACTGCCACAGGAGCCGCCGCGGACACGCCGAACTTCTCCTCCATCAGTTTGACCAGTTCTGAAACCTCCAGAACCGTCATTCCTGCAATTGCCTCTAAAATCTCTTCTTTTGTTGCCGCCATATTATCTTCTCCTTAATAAATAAATTTACGCCTCTTACGAGCCGCATTAAAACCCGACAGGACAGCAGCTATGAAGCCTGACGGATTGGGTGAACTAAACTAAATCTACACTCCCCGCTTTCGCATCTCGTGAAGCACAAAAAACAGGGTAAC
>JAITNO010000153.1 GCA_031290405.1 Spirochaetaceae bacterium | reverse complement strand
ATACCGTACTTATAGCGAAGCGGTGCGCCGCGCTTTAGTCGATGTGCGGGTGACAGACACTTTTTTTTCCGGCGGCCGTCGCGCGGCACGGGCGGCGCGGGGGACAGACACCGGGGGCTGGCGCGGGCGGCGCGGGGGATGGGGGGCGGGTGACAGACACTTTTCCCCAGCGGGGGGCGTTGCGGGGGGCGGCGCCCCCCGCAGGAGGGGTAGCGCGCAACGAAGTGCGCGCGTAGGGGGGGGCTCCCCCCTCCTCCTCTCTTCCTCTTTACTAAAACAAAGCCGAAAGCTGGGGAGGGCGGCTTGCGGACGTAAAGCCTATTGCTGGGGGCGTGGCCCCGTAGGGCGCAAGACGCGCCTGTGGCGCCTGAAAGCTGGGGAGGGCGGCTTGCGGACGTAAAGCCTATTGCTGGGGGCTTAGCCCCGTAGGGCGTTAAACGCGCCTATGGCGCCCTGTGGCGCCCTGTGGCGCTGGCGCCGCACGGGCTGGTAAAGGCTTGTGTTTGCATGATACACTGCGGCCGTCTGAATTGTAATTACAGGAGATGCTTTATGGTGTTTAAGAATAAAAATACGACGCTTTTTGTGGTTGTCGCGCTGTTGCTGTCCAATGTTGCCACGGCGTGCGGGGCTGGTGCGAAGGATTATGGCGATCTGGGTTTGCCTGGGGACGGGGTTCCGTTGATGGAGAATGCGCGGTGGGGTGTTTTGCCGAATGGCTTGACGTACTATATTCTCTCGAACGCAAAGCCGGAGAACCGCGCGTATCTTACGCTTGCCGTTGACGCGGGTTCCGTCTTGGAAACGGAGGAGGAGCGGGGGCTGGCCCACTTTATCGAGCACATGGCTTTTGAGGGGACGGCGCATTTTCAAAAGAGCGAGCTTGACAATTACCTGCGCTCCCTTGGGATGCGCTTTGGCGCGGATTTTAACGCGCATACGGGCTACGATCAAACGGTGTACGGCATCGTGGTTCCCACCGAGTCGGACGCGGCGGGGGTCAAAGCGATTCCCGACAAGGCTCTGGACATTCTGGACGATTGGACGCACGCGGTCCTGTTCAATCCTGCGGATGTTGACGCGGAACGCCCTGTGATTATGGAAGAATTGCGGACGCGGCTTGGCGTGGGCGAAAGGATGATACGCACCTTGCTGCCGATGTTGTTTGCCGGCTCCCGGTATGTTGACCGGCTTCCCATCGGGCTGCCCGATGTTATCGAAAACGCTCCGCCTGAGGCGCTTAAGGGTTTTTACGACAGATGGTACCGTGCCGACGCCATGGCGATTATTCTTGTCGGCGACTTTGACGCGGGCGCGCTGGAAGCGGGCCTCGTTTCCCGTTTTACGATGCCGCCGCCGGCCTCTGTCCTCGATATGCCCGCGTATGATTTGCCGCCGCCTAAAAGGGGCGGCGTCGAGGCGAAAATATTCACGGATTCGGAGCAGACGCTCACTCATATAGCGTTGTACTACAAGCGTCGTTTTACCCTCACGGAGAATAATCTTGAGGGGTTTAGGGGCGATTTGGCGGATGCGCTGATTGACATCATCCTGAGCGAGCGCTTTGACGATATGGAGAAAAAGATTGACACGCCGTTTTTCGACGTTGGCGCGGGCAACATACGGTACGTTAAACGATCGCATCATTATTATCTGGGGGCGACGGCAAAGACGGGCCTGATGGCGGAATCTCTGGAATCGTTGCTGTTGCAAAAAGAACTGATCGTCCGCTATGGCTTCCTTAAGGGGGAGCTTGAGCGGGCCAAGAGGCGCCTCCTTTCGGCATTGGAAAAGAACGCGGCGGAAAAAGAAAAGATTGAATCCGGTTCCTACGTCAATTCTTTTACGAATAACTTTTTATCGGGCGAAAGCGCCGCCGGAGCCGAGTGGAACCTGAATGCCACGCGAACGCTTCTTCAGTTTATCGACGGGGATGAGCTTCACGCCGCGGTGAAGGATTATTTTTCCGGCGACGATGTTCTTGTGTTTGTAAGCGCCAATGCAAACGACGCGGGGACTCTTTTAAGCGAAGAGCAGATCGTAGCGAAGGTGCGAGGGAGCGCGAAAGCGAAGATCCAGGCTCCGACGGAAACGGCGGTGGAGAGCGAGCTCTTAAAGCATGCCCCTGAAGGGGGGAGCGTCGAGGCTGAGTATTTTGACGAGGCTTCGGGGACTTACGCGTGGCGCTTGAGCAACGGCGCGAACGTTCTGTTAAAGGCCACCGAAAATAAAAACGATCAGATTCTGTTGGAGGCGCTTGCCAGGGGTGGGAAGGCGAATGTTCCTGTTGCCGACATATCCTCGGCGGCTCTTGCTCCAGAGATTGCCGGCGCGTCGGGGTTTGGCGACTGGAACGCAAGCGAGCTGGACAAGATCATTGCCGGCAAGGAGGTCTCCGCGTCGTTTAACATTTTAACGTGGATGCGGAACGTTGAAGGCGGCAGCACGGCGGCCGACTTACAGACCTTCTTTGAATTGCTCCATCTTATGTTTACCGCGCCGCGTCTTGACGACGACATAGCGGAGATCGTGCAGGAACAGTATAGGACTATGCTTGCCCAACGGCGCGAAAACCCAGAGAACTATTTTAACGACGAGCTGTCAAAGACTTTATACGGCAACAATCCGTATTTCATTCCCTTTGAGCTTAAAGACATTGACGCGTTCAATATTGAAAAGGCGCGTCAGTTTGTTGCGCGGTGCCTTAACCCCGCCGACTATACGTTTGTGTTTACGGGCAATATAGACATGGATCGGATGCGTCCGCTTGTTGAAACGTATATCGCTTCGATTCCGCCGAGAGAGGCGTTCAATCAATGGTCGGACGTTAAAATCAACTTCCCGCAAAAGCTGGACAAGGTTATTTACAAGGGCAAAGAAAACAAGAGCATTGTTTTTCTGGGTCGCCTCTTGCAAAAGAAATACAACTTTAGGGACAGCATCACCGCCGACGTCTTGAGCGAATACTTTGACATCCTGCTTACCGAAGTCGCCCGTCAAAAACTGGGCGGGGTGTACAGCATTTCGCCGAACATATCGAACTCTCCGCTTCCCCTCGACGGGATGCTTCAGTTGGCGGTGTACTTTATCTGCGACCCGAAGCGCGTCGACGAGTTGACCGTCGCGGTGGAAAACGAATTGGCGAAGATTGCCGGCGGCAATATAGATGCCGACGCCTTTAACAACGCAAAATCGGCGCTCCTTAAAAGCTATGAGACATCCATGCAGAGCAACAGGTATGTCGGCAACCGCCTGGCAAATTACGCAGTTGTTTTCAATCTGCCCCTCTCTGAGCTTTATAAAAAGGTCGACTATTACAACGGCGTTCAACGGCAGGACATACGCGACATGGCGCGGCAATTGATGGGCAGCGGGCTTGTCCGTTCCGTCCTGTATCCCGAAGGAGAAAAGTAAATGTCGGTTATTGCCATTTCGAGGGAGCTTGCCGCGCTTGGAGACGAGATCGCGGTGGAATTGAAGAAAAGACTGTCGTACCGTTTTGCGGACAGGAACATCATCGAAGAGCGCATAAAGGGCTATGGGTTGAGCGCCAGAGACTTTGAGAAATACGATGAGCGCAAGCCTTCTTTCTTTGCGTCGATTTCGCAGGAGCGCGACGACTACCTGCATTGCTTAAAGCGGGCACTGCTCGATGAAGCGCGGGACGGCAAATGTATTTTTATGGGGCGCGGCGTTTTTGCGGTATTCAAGGACGTGCCGGGCGTGCTCCCCGTGTTTCTTGTTTCTTCGATGGATGTTCGCATTGAACGCGTCCGCAGTTATTTTCGCTGCGATGAAAAGCGCGCGAGGCAGGTTATAACTCAGAGCGACAACGACCGCACGGGGTTTCACCGGTATTTTTTTGAGGCTGAGTGGAAGGATCCGCAAAACTATTTTCTTACTATAAACACGGGCCGCTTGACGCCGTACGATTGCGCCGAGGCGATTGCGAATCTTGCCGACGCGTTGTTTGACGAACAGACGGAGCTTGAGTCGGCGGCGAAGTTGAAGGAGCTTTCGCTTTCGCAGGCGATTGTGAATCATGTGCGCTATGTGCGAAAGATTGGCGTGCAATTTTTGGAGGCCTCCGTTTCGGGGACGACGGCGACGCTCTACGGCGTGGCGCATTCGGCGCCGATGGTGGACGCGGCTGCTGCTGCGGCTCTTGAGGTGCCGCCCATCGAAAAGGCATTGACGAAAATTCAAATTGCGCAAGAATACGCGATGATGCGCTGATTTTTTGGGGGCGTTGCCTCTACACCCTGCTGGGCCGCCGATGCGCCCGCCATATTCCACGCCAAGAACGAATCGTTTCGCCCCCGCGCGCTTGGCGCCTGACCCAGGGGCTATGGCGTCTGACCCAGGAGCCGCAGCGTCAAAACCGCCTGCCAAGCCACCTGGAGCGTGTTTCAAGCCCTCCAGAACTCGTACCGCACAGAGAACAAAAAGGCCCCCGGGGACGGGTTGTTGGAGATCTCCCGAAAGGCCAAAGAACAAAGAGTTTTTTAGAAGCGCCGCCGCGGCGATGCGCCCCTCTTCTCTTCTTCTTTGTGAAAGCAAAGCCCAAGTCTGGAGGGGGGTGCGGCCCCCTCATGGGCTGGTGTAAAAAAAGAAAGGGTAATGCTCCGGCTGGTTTGCGCCGAAATACTGTCTATCGGGCTGAAGGATTCGCCCGAGCGCAAAACACAACAAATCAAAACAGCAGGGATGGCGAGAAGGAGCAGGCGGTGTTGCAAGTGCAAGGCCAATTCAATTCATCCGATTTTTTTTCTGTGCCGCAGGCGCAGGCGTTCCCCACAACCGAAACGGGAAGCGCGCTGGGCGTTTCATTTGCCCAGATGCTTGCCTCTTCGGTGAGGGAGGGCTCTGAGCACGGCGCGGAAACCTCGTTTGAAACGAACAGCCAGGCGGAAACCTCTCCAGCTTCTTCTTTAACGACAAACGACGAGGACGAGAAGCCGGACATCGTCGAAGAAACGATAGACGGAACGCTCAATGTGGCGGTCTTTTCCTTCGAGTCTTTCAAGATTGAGGAGTTTGAGCCTTCTTTGGTCGAGTATGAGGGCGAATGGGCGCCGCTTGGGGCACCGGCTGAGGTGGAGTCGGAGGGGGGGGGGCCTGAGTTCTTGCAGGCTGTTCCGTTTGTTCCTGAGTATGCCGATGCGCCGCCTGAGGGTTTTGAGGCTCTCACGGCGGCGGGCGGCGGCGGGGTGTTTGATGGGGGCGTGGAGGCCTCCTCTTTGGAGGGGGCGGAGCGGGCGGCGGCGGAGGGTCGCGCGGTTCAAGGTGTGACGGGGGAGGGGGCGCGCGCTCTGGCGGGCGCTGGGGGGCCTGGCGCGGCTGAAGGATCCGCGGCGGCGGGGGAGGACGCCGGCGCGTCGGAGGCTGAAATCGCTCTGGCGGAGGGGGAAGGCTCCGCAGCGAAGGCGGAGCGAAGCGGCGAAGGGACGGAGGAGGCGCCTTTGGCGCGGGGCGGCGACGGCGCGGCGGCGGTGCGGCGGCAGGCGGACGGCGTCGAAAGGGAGGGCGGCGAGGTCGGCGCCCGCGACGGGCGGCAGAGCGGCAAACGCGATGAGGGGCGGCGGCCCGCGTCGATCCGCATCGAACGGGCGGACAGGCGCTCAGGCGGCGCGTCGAATGATGCGTCAAGCGGCGGGACTGGCGAGGTCGTCCACGCCTCGAACAACGAGGGCAGAGAAATCGAAATTGTCGTCGAGGTGGGGGGCGCGGCGCAGAGCAATGCGCCCCTCACCTCGGCGAAGGACGCGGGTCAGGCGGCGGGTGGGGGGAGCGCCGAACATTCCCTTGCGCGGGA
>JAITNO010000099.1 GCA_031290405.1 Spirochaetaceae bacterium | reverse complement strand
TTTATTCACAGTGGGGTTTAATACCCCGCAGCTTGCTGCGGTTAAATTCTCGTAACGCTTAGACTTCATGGTATTAAACCCCACACGTACAATAAATTTCCTCTAGAACAAAAAATACCCCGCTGCTTGCAGCGGGGTATTTTTTATTTTCATAAAGAGAAAGAGGAGGAGGGAGGGCGCGTTCCAGGCGCCCTCGCAATGGGTTTGTGGGGGCTTACTCCGAAAACCGCAGTTTGAGCGCGTCGGCTGAGCTGATAAGCGCCACGCGGCCCTCCCTCAGCAGCGCGCGGTTGGCCTGTGAAGCCAGGATGAGCAGGGCGTCCTCCGCGTCGATGACGGGGTCCGTGGGGCGGGCTCCGAAGACGCCGCGCGCGATGATCTTTAAGGGCTTGTCCCCGACGATCTTTTCAAGCTCGGGGCTTAAACCTGAGGGCGTCCTCCTAAAAACACTCTCCGACGCGGCATAGTGTACGAACGTTGAATGTTGGAACACCTCAGGATTTACGAACTTTTTGTCGTAGACCAGGTTCATCTGTGCGTCCCAGATCTTGGGGAAGAGGCAGGGCTGGAGGTAGGCGGAGCTCTGCCGCCCGTGCACGGGCAACGCAGCGTCGGCGATGACGACTAGACCTGTGTAGGCGGGTACGGCAGGCGGGTTTATCAGCCGCTCGAAGTCGGCCGGTTCTCCGCCGTGTTCCATCAAGGCCTGCTGCACCTCGTTTAACACGATGACGTGCGAGCTTGCGACGCGACGCAGGTCGCTGGACATCGTGGGGGGGACGTTTCTGGCGTTCAGGATGATGTCGTCGACGACGGCCGGCGAAAGTTCCCCCCGTTCCACGAGGTCGCCCATGGTCGAGGACGAATCCACCGGAATCGCGTACAAAAACCTCGTTATTTTGGCATAATATACGTCAAAGAGGGCGTTCCCCGCCTGGACGCGGCCGGCCGGCAAGGCTAGGCCCAGCGCGTCCAGGCGGGCGGCGACGGAGACGTCTATCTTCATGTCGGTCCAGTCGAGGACGGCGGAGAGCGTGCCGGTTTCGGCGGCGCAGAGGGCCAGCGCGGCGGCGCAGAGGAAGAGTCTTTTCGCATTCTTCATTATATACACTATATACACTATCGGAGCGCCGGCGCCCGCGATAAAGTTTTTTTCAAGTGTGGGGGCGGGCCCCCGCCTGCCCGGCGCTTTGACGAGGCAATAGGGCGCCTTGCGTAAATGCACGACGCGCGCTATGCTAGGGCAATGGAATCAATAGTTTTAGCTTCGGGCTCCCTGCGAAGGCAGGAGTATTTCAGGTTGTTGGGCCTGCCGTTCAAAATCATTCCCCCGCTCATCGACGAAACAAACAGCACAGGCGCCTGCGCAGCGGACTTTGCGCTTAAAATGGCGAGCAAAAAAGTACAGAACGTTGTGGAAAGCTTCTGCGGGGAAGCGCCCCCGTGGATCTTCGCCGCCGACACCGTCGTCTCGCTTGAAGGAAAGATCTTCGGCAAGAGCTTCTCGCGCGAGGCGGCACAGGAAACCCTCAAGACCCTTTCGGGAAACGAGCACGAAGTGAAAACCGCCTGCGCCCTCTTCAACGGACGCTCAGGCGCCTGCGACCACAGACTCGCCACAACGAAAGTTACCTTCGCCGCGCTTAGCCGGGAGGACATCGAATGGTACCTCGACTCAGGCGAATGGCAGGGAGCCGCCGGCTCATACCGCATCCAGGGTCTCGGCTCCTGCCTCGTCTTGAAAATAGACGGCTCGTACAGCAACGTCGTAGGCCTGCCCCTGCGGGAGTTCTACGAAATGCTCAAAACAAACGGATACGCATACCCATGAAAACCAACACGCTGCTCCAGGGCGAGCTGCTCTCCGCCCACACCAGCTTCCAAATCGGCGGCCCCGCCGACTATTACGCACAGCCAAAGGGCGAGGACTTCCCCCTCCAGGCCGCTTCCCTCCTGTCCTGGGCCAAAGAACGCTCCCTCCCCCACTTCATACTAGGCTACGGGACCAACGTCTTAGCCAACGACGAAGGCTTCCCAGGCCTCATCCTCGACACCCGTTACTGGGACCGCGCCACAGTCGAGCCGCCCGCAGAACCAGGCGCACCCCGCATCATCCGAGCCAGCTCCGGCATGACAGGCGACCAACTCGCCGACTTCGCCGAAGGGCGCTCTCTTGCGGGCCTCGAGTTCCTTGCCGGCTTCCCCGGCTCAATAGGCGGCGCCGTCTACATGAACGCCCGCTGTTACGACGCCTCCATCTCCGACGTCCTGGAAAGCGTCGAAATCCTCGACGAAACCTTCACGAATAAAACCGAACCCTGCAAACCGGAAGAGTTCGACTACAAAACAAGCCCCTACCAAAAACGCCGCGTCCTCATCCTCTCCGCCCGTTTCCGCGTCCGCCGAGGCAACCGCAGAAAAATCCATTATAAGTTAATGGAACACCGCGCCGACCGCATAACAAAGGGCCATTTCTGCTACCCCTGCGCCGGCTCAGTATTCAAAAACGACCGACGCTTAGGCAAACCCGTCGGCCAAGTAATCCAAGAGCTCAAGCTCCGCGGCACGCAGATAGGCGGCGCCCGCATCGCCGACTATCACGGCAACTTCATCATCAACACAGGCGGCGCCCGCGCCGCCGACGTAAAAGCCCTCATCGAGCTTATGCAGAAAACCGTCAAAGAACGCAAAGGCGTCGACCTTGAACCCGAAATCGTCTTTTTATAGCGGCCTACGGCGCTGGGCCCGCGCAGTATGCCTTGCACCCGCAAGCCGCGCTCCCCAGCTTTGGGCCGCTAGGCGGGCAGCCTTCTTCGCTCTAGCCCTCTTCGCCGTCACAGCCACCGCACGCGCCGCACCCATCGCCATCGCCTTCGGCCTTACCACAGGCGTCATCAGTGGGCAAGCGGAAGAAATAGTCTACCGCAACCCACGATACTCCGACAAACTGAGCCAACTCCTCTGGGACATCGACGCGCTCCCCTACGCCGGCTTCTCTCTGGACGCCGCCGCCGCCCCCACCGCCGGCCCTTGGACCATCCACGCCCACGCCGCCATAAAGTTCGCCGCCCCCATGAAAACAGGCAACATGGAAGACCGCGACTGGAAATACACCCCCGGAAAACTCTCAGAGTATTCAATCCACCAGAACAACACCCAGAGCGCCACCCTCGGCGCCGCAAGCGCAGGCGTCGCGTGGACCATCACACCGGCCATCGCCCTCCGCGCCGCCCTCGCCTACAAGTACATCGACTACGCCTTCACCGCCACCGGCGGCACATACAGCTACCGCGCCCCCAGCCCGCCCATAGAAACAGTCGTCGCCTACAGCCAAACCTGGCACATCCTCACCCCCGCCCTCAGCCTCATCGCACACGCAGGCCCACGCCTCGCCGCCGAAGCCACCCTCAAAATCACCCCCCTCGTCTGGTGCACAGCCGTCGACAAGCACCTCTTAACCGACGCCACCTACACCGACGCCATGACCGGCCTCATTTACATCTCCCCCAGCGCCGCCGTCAGCTACACCCCGATCCCCCCCATCACCATCACCGCCACCGCCAGCTACACCAGCATCACCGGCGCACGAGGCGACACCACTACAAACAAAACCTCCATCCCCCCCACCGTCGACACAGCCGGCGCATCATACCACGCCTTCGACGTAAGCCTTACCGCAAGCTTTAACTTCAAATGAAGGAGGAGGAGAGCGCGCCCCAAGAACACACTGAAAGTGCGGTAAGCGCCGCCCCTGTTCCTCACATCAACCGCAGCCTTCCGTAGGGCCGCCCCAGTTTTAGACATTGCCAACCCAGTTTTGGGTACTGCCGGCTCAGTCGTGCGTACGGCCGGGTCAGTTTTATGCGCGAACGCTTCATTCGTGCGTACGAATGAGCCAGTTTTAGGTAAAACCGACTCAGTTTTACCTAAAACTGGCTCAGTCTGGGGTACGAACAACTCAGTCTTGGGTACGAACGACTCAGTCTGGGGTACGAACAACTCAGCTTGGGGTACGAACAACTCAGTCTGGGGTACGAACAACTCAGTCTGGGGTAAAACTGGCTCAGTCTGGGGTACGAACAACTCAGTCTTGGGTACGGCCGGGTCAGTTTTAGGTAAAACTGGCTCATTCGGGGGTACGAACAAACCGTTTGGGCGCACGAATGATTTGCACCTAGGGACGGGCAGCCCATCGTTTTTTCAGCGCGTCCCTAAAGTCCGCTCGGTCATTTTCCGAAAATAAAAGGAAGTAAGACGTGGATTGTCGTTTTGCGTAAGAGGGGCGTTGTTGAAAAAAATTCTCTCGATTTTTGCATTTTTTCTGTTCTTGTCTTCGGCGCTGGGCGCCCTCGAAATACCCTTGAGCATTGGCTTGGGCGGCAATATGGGCTTCGGCTATTCGAGCATAAGCGCGGACCACTACAGCGGCTTGAGCGGCAAACAGAGTTATTCTTCCTTCCTTTACGGGCTCTTCACTTTTTTTGACGCGCGGTATGTTGAAGTGGGATTGGGGTTTTCGGGTCTCGCCAACGGGGTAACCCACAGCGAAAATTTCAGCAACGACACGGGCGCCGACCCAGAAGACGTCTCGCTCGGAGGCAGCGCGGTTTACCTTTCGCTTTATGGCAAATATCCATTCAGATTGGGCGACTCTTTTACCGTCTATCCGCTTATGGGAATGGAAGGCGAAATAGTAAGCTCCATGCGCTACAGCAAGGATTCTCCAGCCGGATACAACGCACGGAAAGCGGGCGACAGTTACCAGGGAAACGCGGACGACTGGAGCGCTTTCTGGTTTAGGTTCGGGGCGGGTGTCGATTTTTATGTGCGCGAAGGGCTTTTTCTGCGCGGCGAGTTGACGTTCGGCATAAAGGCGAATACGTCCCGCGAGAAGGCGATTGTCAATAAGATAACGAGCATCTCGGATTATAAGAATGTGAGTTCCTACGGGTTGGGCGGCAAACTGACGGTCTCGGTGGGCTACACCTTCCGCACTTTAGGCGACGGCGGCGGCTCGCTCTTTACGGGCGTGGGCTCCGACCTCGACGTATACTACCCTAAACAGTAAAAGAATCCAGCCTCTCTCCAAAAGAGCGGTTGACGGGGTGGGGGGATGCTGTTATGCTGGGCACATTGTGAGGTTTATATGATTCGTGGCGTTGATATTGTCAAGGGGACGTGTTTGTTGCAGAAGGGGCAGCCCTTCCTGGTTGTTGAACGGGAGTTTCATACGCCGGGCAAGGGTACGGCGATTGCCCGCGTCAAGATGAAGAGCATCAAGGACGGCTCGGTGCTGTCGATGACGATTCCCACTCAGCAGGAGGTTGAGGATGCTGAGGTCGACGTGAGGACGTGCCAGTATCAGTATGGCGACGACGACGCGTATCACTTCATGGATAACGAGTCGTACGAACAGTACGAGGTTCCCGTCGACGGGATGGAGGACAAAAAGCGCTACCTGCAAGCGGAGAGCAGCTACGAGCTGACGATCTGGGAAGATAAGGTGATCGATATAAAGATTCCTTACAAGGTGGTGTTTACCGTCGCCGAAAGCGAAAATTACGTCCGGGGCGACACGGTTTCCGGCGCGACGAAGCCGGTGGTGACGGAGACGGGGCTTACCGTGCGCGTGCCCCTCTTTATCAAGCAGAACGAGAGGATCCTCGTGAACACCGAAACCAACGAATACGTCGAGCGCGTGAACAACTAGCCCGGCGCGCCGGGCCGGCCAAGGTCGGGCGCGTCAACGGGGGTGGGGGCGCCGAGCTGGCCGCAGGCGCCTGCTATGCGCGCCCCCTTGCTGCGGCGGACGACGGTTTTAAGGCCGGCCCTCTCGAGGGCGGCGGCGAAGCGGGCGATTTCGGCGCCGCTTGGCGCGCACAGCGGCTTCCCTTCAAAGCGAGCCCCATCGACGGGGTTCCACGGAATCGCGTTGATCAAAACATCCAATCCTTCCGCAAAAGCTTTCAACGCTTCGATGTCTGCCGTGCGCGTGTTGACGCCGCCAAGGATGACGGCTTCGAGCGTTATGCGCTTTGTGTGCTGCGCCTGATGGCGCTTCAGGGCGTCCTTTAACGCCGGCAGCGGATTCGCCTCCGCCGCGACGGGCATGAGGCGGCGGCGCAGGGCCTCGTCGGCGGTGGTGAGCGAAACGGCCAGGCGCACGGCGGGCCCCTCCTCGGCAAGGCTGAGGATGCCCTTGACGACGCCGCAGGTCGAGACGGTTATGCGCCGCGTCGAGAAGGCGGCCTTCGCCGCCCTCGCGCCGCCGCCCTCCCCGCCCCCGCCGCCCCCGCCTGTGAGCACGGCAATCGCGCGGCGGAGGGCGTCAAGGTTTAGGAGCGGCTCGCCCATCCCCATAAAGACGATGTTCGAGAGTGCGCTGACGGCATCTTTGAGGTGGAGGGCCTGCTCGACAATCTCCGCCGAGCTGAGGTTCCGCGAAAGCCTGAGCGCGCCGGTCTTGCAAAAGACGCAGGCCATGGCGCAGCCTGACTGGGTGGAAAGGCACGCCGTCCGCCGTTTGGCGCCGTCCCTCAAGGCCATCGTCTCGATGCGGGCGCCGTCGGCAAGTTCAATCTGGAGTTTGAGCGACCCGTCGCCCGACTCGAAGCGGCGGACGACCTTTGTTTGTCGTACAAGGAAGCGCCCGTCAAGTTCGCGCCGCATCTCTTCGCTCAGATTGCTCATCTGATCGAAGGATTCGGCACCGCCGGCGATCCAGCGGAACACTTGACGGGCGCGAAAGGCGGGCGCGGGGGACAGGGCCTCTTCGAGCTCGTCGAGCGGCAGCCCCGCAAGGGGGATCTTGTCGTTCACCGAAAAAAACCCCCTTTGGACAAGGCGTTCGGGCACGTCTAACAACTCATGCGCGGCAATCTTGCCTGCCCTTGCGTTTTAGACGCACCCTCACGCTTACGCCTTCTTCGCCGCGTCGATGACGTGGGTAATCAGGTTGACGTTGGTTACCGACCCGACGCCGCCCGGCACGGGGGTTATCCCCGCCACAATCGGCTCGACCTCTTCGGTCTTGATGTCGCCGCAGGTGCCCTTCTCGCCGCTCGGCTTCGCGTTGACGCCGACGTCGATGACGAACTGCCCGGCCCTAAAGAAGCTCTTATCGCAGAAATACGCCTTGCCCATCGCCACGACGACGACGTCCGCTTCCTGCGTCTTCTTCGTCAGGTCTTTGGTCTTTGAATGGCAGACCGTGACCGTGGCGTTCTCCTTGAGCAGCAGCATCGACACGGGCTTGCCGATAACCGTCGAACGGCCCAGCACGACGACGTTCTTGCCGGCAAGCTCAACCTTGTAGTGCTTGAGGATCTTGATGACCGACTCCGCCGTGCAGGGGGGATAGCCCTTGCCCGAATCGGAATAAATGCCCGCCATCGAGCCGTCGGTGATCCCGTCCATGTCCTTCGCCGGATCGAGCGCCGCGCGAGCGGCAAACGCGTCAATCTGCTTGGGCAGCGGCTGGAAGAGCAGCACCCCGTGAACAGCCTTGTCGGCGTTCACCTTCTTAATCGTCGCGATAAGGTCCCCCTGCGCGCCTTCGCGGGGAAGCTCGAACACCTGAACGCCGACGCCCAGCTCTTCGCAGGTCTTCTTCGCGCCCTTTTCGTACGCCAAGTCTCCCGGCTCCGCGCCCATTCTGATAATGCCGAGCGTCGGGTTCACACCCTTGCCTTTCAGCGCTTCGACATCCGCTTTCATCTGGACCTTGAGGGCTTCCGCCACATCTTTTCCACTTAACAGTCCCATGATTCTTCTCCTCTACAATATATTTTTTTACGTCGGGACGCGCCGGCCCGCTCCTGCCTGGCAATCCTGCCGGCCCTCGCCAGAGGGCGCATCCCTCACTAGTAACACTAGTTTTTACTTCAATTGCCCCTTGACGTCGGCAAACACCTTGTCGGCCAGCGCGCCGTACTTCACAATCAACTCATCCGCTTCTTTGTTGATCTTCTCCGCATAGGCGCGATCCGACAACGATTTGGTGTTGATGAACACGTTGAGGCTTGCGTTGTTCAGCGCCGCCTTGAGCGAATTGACGCCGCAGGCGGCGTCGCTTAAAGCCAGCTTGCTGCCCTTTGCCGCAAACTCCTCGCAGATTTTGACGCCCTCGGCGCACTTCTTCATAATCTCAAGCGGAGTCTTGATGGCGTCCTTGAGGCAGACCTCCATCACCTTCGCCTTTTGGGCCTTTTCCGCGTCGGTGTTCGCCGGAAGCCCGTACGCCTTGGCAAGCGGCTCGAAATCCTCCGCGTCCTTGTCGATCAGCGTCAGAAGCTCCGCCTGCAGCTTGTCGGACGCCGCTTGCAGCCGGTTGATGTCCGCCTCCACGTCGGCATACTTCTTCTTGCCCGCGGTGAGGCTGCCCACCATGTTCCCCAAAGCAACGCCCACCGCGCCCGTTAGGGCGGCCGCTCCGCCTCCGCCGGGCACCGGCGCCTTGCTTGCCAAAACCGAAATAAAATCCGGTATGGATTTTGTCGAAATGCTCATTCTTACCACCTTGTCTTAAATTTGCCCGCCGTCGCAGGAAACCCCTGCCCGCACGGTCATTCCATTGTACCCCACATTTTCCAATATGTCAAATTCTTTTTGTATTTTTGTATTTTTCCCGAGCGGACAGGACAAATGCCCAAGATGGGATGGAAAAAATCCCATGGGACACGAATAATGTTGATAGCAATAAAAACATTGGGAGTGAGCCATGGGACGAAAAAAGAATACACCGGAAAGCGGCGGGAAGGGGAGCCATTTCACCTACGAACAGCGGCGGATGTTGGAGGCGCTGTGGAAAGGCAGGGTGCGGGAGAGCGGGAAACTTGCCGAAATCCTGGGGAAAGACCGCAGGACGATGGGAAGGGAACTGAAGCGCGGCGCGGTGGAACCGACCGACGGCGAACCACGGAACTGCCGGACATAC
>JAITNO010000068.1 GCA_031290405.1 Spirochaetaceae bacterium | reverse complement strand
GCCTGCTTCCTCACGCTGATGGCCGCCGAAATGATCGGCTGCAAGTTCGGCATCGGCTGGTACATCAACTGGCAGCGGGAGATGCTTGCCTACGCCAACGTCTATGCGGGCCTGATCATCATCGCGCTCACGTTTTCGTTTTTAATCGGCCTGCAATTCAAGATTAGGAACAAGGTGCTTGCCTGGCAGAAGGGAACGATACGGTGGTGAGCGCGGCGATGAACGGTTTAATAGAAATAAAACGCTTGCGAAAGACGTTTCCCCGCAACGAAGGGCCCGACGTTGTGGTATTGGATGATGTCGATCTGACGTTCGAGAGCGGGGAATTCATCTCTCTGATCGGTCCTTCGGGCTGCGGGAAGTCGACGCTGCTGCGCCTTATCGCGGGGCTCGCGAAACAGGATTCGGGAACCATCAGCCTTGACGGCGTTGAAGTAACGAAGCCCGGCCCCGAGAGGGGGCTTGTCTTTCAAGACCCGACGCTCTTTCCCTGGGAGACTGTTTTTGAAAACATCGCCTATGGGCTGCGCTCGCGGGGCGTGTATAAAACTGAAAAGCAGTGCATCCCCGATTTTTTCAAACTGGTGGGGCTTGAGGGCTTCGAGAAATCTTTCCCCCACCATCTTTCCGGCGGCATGGCGCAGCGGGCGGCCCTTGCGCGCACCCTGGTGAACAGGCCCAAGGTGCTGCTGCTTGACGAGCCGCTGGGGGCGCTTGACGCCTTTACGCGCATGAATATGCAGGACGAGATTCTGTCGATTTGGCAACAACAGAAGATGACGACGGTGATGGTAACGCACGACGTCGACGAGGCGATTTACATGGCGACGCGCATCATCGTGATGTCCGCCCGTCCGGCGAAGATAGAAAAGGCGATCAAGGTGGAGGCGGCCCGTCCCCGTCGGCGCGACGCCTGCGATTTCCTGGAGCTGCGCGCGGAGATTTTACGCATCCTGCACTTTGCCGGAGGCGGCGACGCGGCGGCGAGCAACGAGAAGTGAGAAATGAGCGGAGGGCAGAAAGTGGAGTTTTAATCGAAGCCCTGTTCCCCGTTCCCTGTTCCCCTCTTTTGGGGAACGCAATATTTTCTTTTGGAGGACAAAATGAAAAAGGTTTTAGGATTTTTAATGACGGTGGCGCTCATGTTCACCGTCATCGGTTGCAGCAAGAAAGATGCGGCAAAGAGCAACGACGACTATGTATTCAAGATTGGCTACACATTCCTGTGTCATGCCCCATTGTACATAGCGCTCGACCAGGGCTATTACGAGGAAGAAGGCCTCAAATGGGAAATAGTCCAGGTCGGCGACGGCGAGGCGTTCAACCTCCTCACCAACGGCAGCGTGGACGGCCTTATCACCCTGATGGTCGGCCTTATTCAGCCGCTGTCCAACGGGCTACCCGTGCAGATTCCCCTTGCCATGCACACAGGCTGCGTCAAGGCATTGGTTCGCGGGGACGACGCGTCCATAAAGACGCCCGCCGACCTTAAAGGCAAGAAGATCGGCGGCGGCGGCCCCAGCTCGCCCCCGCTCCTCTTCGTCAAGCGTTACCTGGCGGGTCAGGGATTAAAAGTTGACGGCGAGAACGCCGACGTCGAGTTTATCTATCAGACCGGCGCCGAATTGCCGCTGCTCCTCGAACGCGGCGGCGTCGACGCCATC
Organism: Spirochaetaceae bacterium; assembly: GCA_031290405.1. Classification (GTDB taxonomy): domain Bacteria; phylum Spirochaetota; class Spirochaetia; order Treponematales; family Breznakiellaceae; genus JAITXS01. The sequence continues at coordinate 6,075 of JAITNO010000068.1, read as the reverse complement.
GCGCTGGTGGACCCCGCCGCGCAAATCGCCCAGAACACTCGCGGCTTCCGCGCCCTTATCGACAACGCGGTGGACGAAGCGTACAAGGACGAATTCTGTTGCGCGGTTCCCGTGCGTTCCGAGACGATCAAGGATCACCCCGAAGCGACGGCCAAGTTCTTGCGCGCCATCCAGAAGGCCGCCAAGTTTATTCAGGATCATCCCGACGAGGCCGCGCAGAGCCTTGCCGACAACAAACGCGTCGCCGGAGACCCGCAGGTGAACTCAGGCGTGCTCAAGACCCTAAGCTACCGCGCGTCGGTCAGCCAGGCCCTGCCCGCGCTCGAACGCAACGCAAAGGATATGCAGCGTCTTGGTCTTATCAAGGCCGACGTCGACGTGGATGCGCTGATACGCGATGTCTACGTCCAGGTGCCCGGCGTGCCGGACTCGCTCTTCTAGGGGGCCGCAGGCGCCTTTCAGCCCCTCCGCTTTCCGGTTGACGGCCAAGCGGAGGGTGAATATGCCATTCATTTTTTATAGGAGAACAGTATGAAACGAGTTTTACACATGGTAATCGCCGCGGCGCTTCTGCTCGCGGCCATCGGGTGCAGCAAGAAAGACGCGGCAGCGGGCGACGACGACTACGTATTCAAGGTCGGCGTCTCGCTGAACGGCCTCTGCAATGCGCCGCTCTACGTGGCCATCGACAAAGGCTACTTCGACGAAGAAGGACTCAAGTGGGAACGCACCAACGTCGGCGACGGCGAGGCGTTTAACCTCCTCACCAACGGCAACGTCGACGGGCTGAACACCCTCATGGTCGGCCTCATCCAGCCGCTGACCAACGGCCTCCCCGTTCAGATCCCCCTCGCCCTGCACACCGGCTGCATCAAGGTCATCGTCCGCGGCGACGACGCCTCCATCAAGACCTTCGCCGACCTCAAAGGCAAGAAAATCGGCGGCGGCAGCCCCAGCGCCACCACCGTCCTCTTCGCCAAGCGCTTCCTGGCCGCAAAAGGCTTCAAAGTCGAGGGGGAGAACGCCGACATCGAGTTCGTCTACCAGAGCGCCGCCGAATTGCCCCTGCTCCTCGAGCGCGGCGGCGTCGACGCCATCGGACTCACCGACCCCTCCGCGCAAATCGCCCAAGAATCCAAGGGCTTCCGCGCAATCATCGACATGGCCGTCGACGAAGGCTATAAGGACGAGTTCTGTTGCGTCGTCCCCGTGCGCTCCGAAACCGTCAAGGCCCACCCGGCGGCCACCGCCAAGTTCTTGCGCGCCGTCCAAAAAGCGGCAAAGTTCGTGCAGGAACACCCGGAGGAAACCGTCCAGATACTCGCCGACAACAAGTACGTCCCAGGCGACCCCGCCATGAACGTAAAGATCCTCAAATCCTTTAGTTACCGCGCCTCGGTCAGCCAGGCTCTGCCCGCCCTCGAACGCAACGCGAAGGATATGCAGCGAATCGGCCTTATCAAGGCCGACGTCGACGTGGATGCGCTGATACGCGATGTCTACGTCAAGGTGCCCGGCGTGCCGGACTCGCTCTTCTAGCTCTGCGGGGGGCGCCGCCCCCCGTTACCCCCCGCTGGAAGGCCTGAGGCCTCCCAGACCCACCCATAGCCTAGCGTCCTTCACGGGGGACAGACACTTCAGCCCGACTGCGGGGGGGCGCCGCAGAGCGCCGCGCCGATAGCCCCCGCAAAACGCGAAAGAGACGCCCACTCCACAGGCACATTCAGACGCTCCCCCAGCGCCAGGCGCAGCGGCGCCAGCGAGGACAGGCCCCCCGTCAACAACGCCGGGCCCAAAGCCCCAACACGCGCCGCAATCGCCGCCGTGCGCGAGGCAATCGAGGCAATCACGCCGCCGGCAATCGCCCCGCGGCTCACGCCGGAAGCCAGCAGCGACACCAACTCAGAATCGGCAAACACCGCGCACATCGAATTGATCGTACACGACTCGCCGGCGGCGGCAAGACCGGCCAACTCATCAATCGACAAACCCAAACGCAGCGCCGTCATCTCCAGAAAACGCCCCGTCCCCGCCGCACACCTGTCGTTCATCTGGAACGCGCACGCCTTCCCGTCCCGCACGGCAATCACCTTCGAGTCCTGCCCGCCAATGTCAATCACCAAACGCACCCCAGGCCGCAAAAACTCCGCCCCCCGCGCGTGGCACGTAATCTCCGTCACGCGCGCATCGGCCCCCTCGACGCGCCCCCTCCCGTAACCCGTCGCCGCCAGCGCCGCCTGAGCGCGCAACAGCCCCGCACCGGCAAGCAAATCCCGCACAAGCCCCGCAGAAACCGCCCCCGGATCCCAACCCGTCGGCGCATCGCGCGCAAATACGACCGCCCCCGCGCGCATAAGCACGGCTTTACACACCGTCGAACCGCAATCAACGCCAATAACCGCAAAATCAACCATAAAACCAGTATAAGTGAAGAAAGGAGGAGGGGGGAGCCCCCCCCGCGAGGCGGCGCCGATGGCGCTTTTTGCGGCCTACGGTTTTTTTGTAGTGGCCTACGGTTTTTTTGTAGTGGCCTACGGCGCTGCGCCCTGAGCAATAGGCTTTGCGTCCGCAGGCTGCGCTCCCCCGCTTTGGGCTTTGTTTGCCCCTCACGCGGCGCCAGGCCCACCCGACGCCGCCTCCCACGCGGCGCCGAGAGCCTCCCACGTGCTCCAGAGAGCCTCCCACGCGCTCCAGGCGGCCTCCCACGCGCTCCAGGCGGCCTCCCACGCGCCTGACGCCGCCTCCCACCACACACGCGGACGCCACTCCGAGCGACGCGGACGCCACTCCGAGCGGCGCGGAGCAGCGTCCGTGCGCTGGAGGCTGCCCTCTCTTTGCCTTGCGCTGGTCGCTGAGGGGCTGATGGGAATGGCTGCCGTCTGCACGGGCGTCTGTCCCCTGATGGGCGGCGTCTGTCCCCGAAGGGCGGGCGTCTGTCCCCAAAGGGCGGGCGTCTGGTGTCGATGGGCGGGCGTCTGTCCCCGATGGGCGGGGACTGTCTCCGAAGGGCGGGGACTGTCTCCAGGCTGCGGGTGGGTCTGGGGGGCCTTAAAAAGGCCTCCCAGCGGGGCAGCGCCCCTAGCTTTTTGGGGGTGGGGGGGCGACGCCCCCCGCATTCCGCACGCCGCGACAGCGGCGCGAATTTACAACCTCAATGCGAATGGACTGTTGCGGGAGCTCGCACGATGAAGGGCGCTACCAGCGCAAGGGTGGCGGATGGAGCGAACAAAGGCCCCGGTTTGCAACGCGCAAGGGATTGGAGCGGCGCGCAGCGTTCCCGCCGTAGGCGGGAATGGAGCGAAGCGGAACCGCGCAAAGCCCGACCCCTCCGCGCCGCAGGCGCGGAGGGGATGCGCCCTATAAGAGTGGGTGCGTGTATGCGGCTATGCGGTCGCCGACGTTTTTCTGGAGGTCGTAGTAGAAGATGTCGTAATCGTAGCGGTGAAGTACGCCTGCGGGCCAGGGGGGGCCGGCTTCGAGGGCGGCGTTGGTTGCCACTGAGCCGCGCCGCGCGTTTACTTGCGCGTCGGCAAAGTGTGGGCGGTCGACGGGCGCGGCATCGCCAAAGCGGATCTTGCTGCCTAAGCTTTCTTCCTTGCCGGCGTGGGTTTCGTCGCGTTTCCAGTTTATGGGGTTTATGGCGAGCGCGCCTGGCATGGCTGTTATGAATGGGTTGATTGTGGCGTCCGGCGACTCGCTGTTGTATGAAACTATTACGCCGGTGTCGGCGGCGCCTGTGGCAAAGGGCAGGCCGACGCGCTCGACGTACTCCTGGTTGATGGTGAAACCGATCATGTAGGCGGCTACGGTCCGCTGTAAAACCTCTGGGTGCGCTTCTTTTAGCCAGAGCAAGAGCTGGCGCATTATGATGGTGCCCTGCGAGTGGCCGGCAAAGACTACCGGGCGGCCGGCGTTGTAATGCTCGAGGTAGTATTCAAAGGCGTTTTTACAATCGACGAGGGGGATTGCGCCGACGGCGACCTCTGCCTTGTCGATGGCGCCGAGGCTTGCGATGTAGGGGATGCTCAACTGGCGGTAGTACGGCGCGAAAAAGTTGGCCGCGTCGAAGATGCCTATGTGCGCTTCTTTGATCTTGCGCGCTTCGGCGCGCATTCCTTCGTCGTCGAGCGCGCACGAATCGCCCGCGCCGAAAAAGCACGTTGGATACAGGAAGAACACGTCCGCCGCCTTGTCGGGGTAGGCGGGCAGGCCCAGCCAATTGGCTGAAACGGCGTAGTCGCCCGGCGCCTCCAGGCCTGCGGTCTTTTCTTTTTGGCCTGTGCACGACGTCGCGCTTAGCACTGCGCCGGCGACGAGCGCCAGGACGATTATTCTCTTTTTCATGGCAACCTCCACAGTTGTTTTACGGCAGTATACTGTTCGCGCCGCATTGCTCCTAGCCCCCTCCGGCTTGACCTGCTGGGGGAGGGGGGGGCGTTGCGGGGGGCGGCGCGCCGCTCATACTCGCAACAGTATTTCTTTCTCCGTAGAGTTCCTGGGGTAAGCGGTAATTTCCAAACCCATGCCCAGTCTGCCTACATAATCAATCAACGTGGAAATCCGTATTTCCTTGCGGTCTTCAAGGTTTGAGGCGGCGGTTTGGGTAAAGTTCGTACGTTCGTTTTGTTTCGTGTTGTATTTTTCCCGCAACATTCCGAGTCTGATGTTGAGGCTTTCCTCTTGCGCCATTTTGCGGGCTTTTTCCAAAACGGCCGGGTCCATCCGGGCCTCAAGCTCGCTGATCGGGTGTGTTTTTTTTGCCATTGTCTTGCTCCTCTATTTGTTACGATAAATTTCGTAGATTTTTTCGGCCTGTTTCATCAGATTCCGGTAAAACTGTTTTTCATTCTTGCCCTTTTTGTCTCCGCCAATGAGCAGGATTGCCTTGCGCTCCTCATCAAAACGAAAAGCGACCCTCAGTACATGAGCGTCTGTTTGCGCCCTCAATTCTTTGAGGTTGCTCAGCTTGCTTCCTTTCAAGGTATCCGCATGGGGGCGGGGCAAATGCGGGCCATATTCTGTAAGGAGTTCCACTTTCATACGGATTGATTCCTGCTCGTCAGCACCCTGCTCCAGAAACCAGACATCATACTCATCCGTCGTAGCTACTTCCCAAACGGCCATATATTCAATATATGAACTCTATTTCATGTTGGCAAGGGGACGCGTTTGCAAGCCGCCACGATTGAGTATCTCGCCGTGGTATGTACACCCGCCGGCTAATCAATACTGATTTACAATTTTCAGCACCGCTTTGTGTATTCTGTCGGTCAATTCCTGTTTTTTAGAGGGCGGCAGTTGTTGTTCTTCGTTGACCGGCTCGTTTTTGAACAAACAATAAGATTCAATATCGAGTGCTTTCGCAATACGTTCAATCATGTCGGGCGAAGGAAATTTCTTCCCTATTTCTATCTCCGCAATATACGTTTGAGCGGAGTTACACCGTTCGGCAAGTTGCATTTGCGAAATTTTCCGAAATTTTCGATATTCTTTCAAATTTGCAATAAAAAGCTTTTGGATAGTCATTTTTTTGTTTTCGAATTTTATAAGCTAATTGCTCATAAATCGCTTGACAATAAGCAAAACGCTCATATATAATAATAAAAACAGCCTTTGGCTGGTTGAATGGTTATTTGTATACAGGAGCAATTTATGACTATGAAAAGTCTTTTTGAAGCATTCCGTAGGTCTGCGGCAGTCCTTATGACTGTCGGGATGCTGACACTGACGTTTGCGTTAATTCTGACGGGCTGCCCCAACCCCAGTGCCGACGGCGCTGTCAGCGGCGGCGATACCCGCGCAACCCTCGCCGCAGGGCCGGCGGTCAGTGCGGCGGCTTCCGCCGTCACGGCAAGCGTTACCTTTACCGGCGCGTCGGGCCTCACCCTTACTGCTGCCGACTTTGCTGTAAGCGCCGGCGGTGCTATTACCACTGTGGGCGTGGCCTCTGGCACCGCCACGGTAAGCGTAGGCTTTGCGGCCAACGCTTCCACATCGGCCAAGACCTACATCGTATCCATCGCGGCGGGCAGCTCGATAATCAAGGGCAACACGACGGTTGCCATAAATCAGGCG
>JAITNO010000051.1 GCA_031290405.1 Spirochaetaceae bacterium | reverse complement strand
TAAGGTTGCCGCCTGCGTCGAATTGCTGCTCGGTGAGGAGGGTTTCTTGCATGGCGCCTTCGGCGACGAGGACGACGGCGTGGTGCCGCGCGCGCAGGCGTTTTTCGAGGTGCTCGAAGAAACCGTTGGGGCCGGCGAGGTCGAAGGGGACTTCGGGGATGAGTACGAAGTTGACTTCGTGGGAGGCCAGGGCGGTGTAGACGGTGAGGAAGCCTGATTCGCGGCCCATCAGGCGGACAAGGCCGATGCCGTTGGGCTGGGAGGAGGCCTCCATGTGGGCGGAGGCGACGGCTTCGACGGCGCGGGCGACGGCGGTGTCGAAGCCGAAGGAGCGTTGGATGAAGGAGAAGTCGTTGTCGACGGTTTTGGGTATGCCGACGCAGGCGACTTTGAGTTTGCGCCGCTCGATCTCCTCCGAGATGGCGAGGCTGCCGCGCTGGGTGCCGTCACCGCCGATGGTAAAGAGGATGTTGAGGTTAAGCTGTTCGATGGCGTCGACGATTTTGCCGACTTCTTGGCCGCCGCCGCGCGAAGAGCCGAGGACGGTGCCGCCTATTTTGTGGATGCTTTCGACCCAGTCTGTGGTCATTTCCCTGGTGGAGAAGCCGTATTCGGGGAGGAAGCCTCGGTAGCCGTAGCGGATGCCGGTGATGCGTCTGACGCGGTAATGGTACCAGAGGCAGCGGACTATCGAGCGGATGACGTCGTTGGTGCCGGGGCAGAGGCCGCCGCAGGTTACGACGCCGGCGTGGACGTGCTCGGGCATGAAGTATATCATCTCGCGGGGGCCGGCTTTTTCGAGGAGCTGGCTGCGGTCGAGGGCTTTGCTTTCGCCCAAGCGGCCGTTGGCGTCGTAGATTAAGAGGTCGTCGTCGCTTACATAGTTGGCGATGAAGTCTCCGCTTGTCTTTGACATGGTGATGGGCGAACGGACGTTCCGGGGGCCGAGTTCTTCGATGGTAAAATCGAGGGTTTCAATGGTTTCGTTTTGCATTATTCCTCCTGCAAAAGGGCGATGGGGTTTATGATAGCGGAATTGGGCGGGATGGTTAAGGGGGGCGCGCCCCCTTTGTTGCGCCAAGATGATAATGTCACACGGATGCCAAGCGGCATGACCGAATGCGACGTTTCCACTTTGGCTTGACAGAAGGCTTGCTTGCTTGCTTTTATTTTGGGGCTGCGTTATACCAAAGGCAGATTTTTTACGTTGGAGGAAAGTATGAAAAGAACGTGTGCGCTTATTGTTGTTGGCTTGACATTGAGCTGCGTGGGTGTGTTTGCCGATCACCCGGGCGGCTTGGGGCTGGGCTTGGTTGGCAGCGGCAACTACGACGGTTGGGGGAACGCCGGACTTGGAAACATGGCATTGAGTCTGAAGGCCTCCAGTCTGCCCGTATTTTGGGGCGTCAATTTTGGCCTCGGCGATCCTTTTTGGTTGGGCGTTACCGGAGACTATTATGTCATTGACATCAACCTTTCCAAGAATGGTATGTTGGGCTGGTATCTGGGCGCCGGTCTCCTCGGCAACTTCTGGTTTGGCGACGGTTTTTCCATGAATTTGGCGGGCAGGATCCCCATTGGCTTGAGCCTTCAAGTGCTTAGCAAGCGCCTTGAGGTTTTTGGCCAACTCGTTCCCTCGCTGGGCTTGCACTCAGGCGGCGGCAACGGTTTCTACTGGGGGATCGGCGGTGAAGCCGGCATCCGCGTCTGGATTTAGTCCGCAGTTCGCAGGCCGTAGGCCATTACCAACAAGAAACCCCCGCCGGAAGGCGGGGGTTTCTTGTTGGCGTAGGCCACTGCAAAAAAACTACGACGCCGCGCCCACAGCGCTTTCGAGGACGGCGCCTTCGAGGGCGGCCTTGCGCTTGTTGGACAACGATTCGCCGAACCTTTCCTCCGTCACGAGGGAAAGCGCCTCGGTGGGGCACACCCTGATGCAGGAGGGGCTGTCGGCGACGCCCACGCAGAGGTCGCACTTGTTGGCGACCTTTTTGTTGGTGCCGTCGTTGTTGACCTCCGCCGTTTCGACGATTTCCACCGCGCCGAAAGGACAAGCGATGACGCAGTTCTTACAGGCGATGCACTTCTTTGCATCGATGAAGACGGTGTTGTCCTTGATGCTGATGGCGCCTGACGTGCAAGCCTGCTTGCAGGCGGGATTCTCGCAGTGCCGGCACTGGACGGGGGCCGAAAGCCGCGCCGTCTTTACCATAAAGAGGCGCGGGTTAAAGGCGTAACTGTCGGGATCAATCTCGAAAATCCGCTTGCCTTCGTGGGCGACGACGCACGCTATCATGCAGGTTCTGCACCCGATGCAGCGCACTGGTTTTGCTTGAACAAATGAATTTAATTGCCTCATGCTATTTTCTCCTTCGTTTCGATGTGCATTTTTGTGCGAATGTCTTCATACTGCCGCGCGACTTCTTCCCAGGCGGCCTTCTGGTTTTTCAGCTTTTCAACCTTGCAGGCGCAGTACTTGTATTCCGGCGTGCTGCTCGACGGGTCCAGACGGGAAATCGTCAGCTCGTTGCAGGCGCCTATCCACCATTGGTAGGTCATATAGACGGCCCCCGCCTTGACGCGCTCGGTCACCCGCGCGCGGGTAAGGCAGGTGCCGCGCTTCGAGGAAACGCGCACGATCTCGCCCTGCTCGATGGTGAGGCTCCCCGCGTCTTGGGGGGAGATTTCCACCCAGCCCGGCTCGTCTTCAAGGTTGCGGAGCATACGGCAGTTGCCCGTCATCGTGCGCACCGAATAGTGGCCGACCTCGCGCACCGTGCAGAGGGTCAGCGGGAAGTCGGCGTTTTCCATTTCCGCCGGCGGCTGGTAGGGCGAAGTCTTAAGGATGCCGATGCCGTCCGCCGTGGCGAACACGCCGCCCTTGTGGAGGAACATCGTGCCCTTGTCTTCCGGCCCCTTGTCCCAGCACGGCCACTGGATGCTGCCCAGCTTCTCCAGCTTTGCGTAGGTTGCGCCGGTGAATTTTGGCGAAAGGTCGATCATCTCGTTCCAGATCTCTTCGGTGTTGTTGTACTTCATCGGATAGCCCATCGCCGTGGACACCAGGCAGATGATCTCCCAGTCGTCCTTGACGTTGCCAACCGGCTCAAGCACCTTGCGTATCCGCTGGAAGCCCCGGTCGGAGCTCGTGTACACGCCGTCGTGCTCGCCCCAGGCGGTGGCAGGCAGTATCGCGTCCGCGTGGAGCGTCGTCTTGTTCCAGAAAATGTCCTGGCAGACAACAAAGTCAACCTTGTCGAGCGTCTCTCTAATCTCTTCAAGGTCGGGGTCCGACTGACCGGGATCCTCGCCAAAGATGTAGTAGGCGTGGATCCGCTTGGCCGGATCCTTTTCATGAATGACGCGCTCAGGCACGCGGGTAAGCGGAAGGCCGGCCTTGTCGGAGAGCTTCGCCCCCCAGGCTTTCTCGAACTTTTCCTTCATCTTGGGGTCGGTCACGCTCTGGTAGCCCGGATAGACATTGGGGAGGACGCCCATGTCGCAGGTACCCTGCACGTTGTTCTGGCCGCGGACGGGGCCCGTGCCGCAGGCATAGTGCCCGAAGTTGCCCGTCAACATACCCAGCGAACAGCAACTCTTCACCACCTCGACCCCCTGTTGGAACTGGGTAACGCCCATCCCCCAGGTAATCACCGAGTGCTTCGAGCCCGCGTATTTGCGCGCCGCAAGGCGGATGTCGTCGGCCTTGAGCCCCGTGATTTTAGCCGAAAATTCCGGCGTGTATTCTTTGACGATCGCCCAGAACGCGTCAAAATCCTTCGTATGCGCCTTGATGAACGCCTCATCCTGCAAGCCCTCGGTGATGATCACGTTCGCCATCGCGTTGGTGAGGGCGATGTTGCTGCCACCTTTAAGCTGAAGGTGAAGGTCGGCAATGCGCGCCGTTTCGGTAATGCGCGGGTCGGCGCAGATAATGTAGGCCCCCTTTTCCTTCGCGCGCACGATGCGGCGCGCCACAATCGGGTGGGAGGCCGCCGCGTTGTACCCAATGTTGAAGATCACCTCGCAATCTTCGATTTCGGGAATCGAAAGCGACATCGCCCCCTCGCCAATCGTCTGCATCGAGCCCGCGACGGAGGCCGCATGGCAAATGCGCGCGCAGTGGTCGATGTTGTTCGTCCCGATGCAGGCGCGGACAAACTTCTGCATCAGATAGTTCGGCTCATTGCCCGGCCCGCGCGCGGATCCGGCGCCCATAAACGCGTCCGGCCCCCATTTTTGTTTAATCGCCTTAAGATTGCCCGCAACAAAGGCGATCGCCTCGTCCCAACCAACCACTTCCAACGGCGATGAGCGCCCGTTCTTGCGAATCATAGGCTCCCGAATCCGCTTGGTAAGAATCTGCGGATCGTTAAGGTAATCCCAGCCGTACCAACCCTTCAGACACGCCTTGTCGTCGTTTGTCCTGCCTTTAACCGGATGCACGTCAAGAACCTTGTTCGCCTTTTGATCCACGGTGAACAAGAGCTGACAGCCGGCGCCGCAGTAACAACAGGTAGTCTGAATCTCTCTCATGTTTGTTGCCATAAAATAGTCTCCTCTCAATAGTGTAAGCTTTTGCTTGCATAACAAGCGCTTGATTCCCATTATAAACCCCCTCGCGCGTGTTCGCAACTGTTTTGTTTAAGCAACTCGACAGAGGAGCCACAGACTCTTTTTGCGCCCTACGGGGCTTGAGCCCCCAGCAATACGCTTTGGGGTTGCAATCGGCGCTCCCATCGACCGGCGCTCTCTCTTCATTAACGCGAACTCTGCGTCGGCGCGCGGTATGTAATCACGATTTATTGCCATAATGATCTCCTTCTATCCTATAGTGATAGTGATAAATATTTTCCGCGTCTCCGCGTTTCGTCCCCTCCTGGCCGCGCCGGTAAGTTTACCGACCGCGCCGGTAAGTTTACCGACCGCGCCGATAAGTTTACCGACGGCGCCGGTAAGTTTACCGACGGCGCCGATAAGTTTACCGACGGCGCCGGTAAGTTTACCGACCGCGCCGATAAGTTTACCGACGGCGCCGGTAAGTTTACCGACGGCGCCGGTAAGTTTACCGACGGCGCCGATAAGTTTACCGACGGCGCCGGTAAGTTTACCGACGGCGCCAGGGGGCCCTCGAGCAGAGAAAGCTTGGGGAGAAAAGCGTTTCAGGCGCCGCCGCACGGCACGCAAAAACCCAAAAAAGCCCAGCGCGCAGGCAATGCGCCCCGCCGTGAAAGTTGCGCGTTGAGGCGTCAAAAC
>JAITNO010000183.1 GCA_031290405.1 Spirochaetaceae bacterium | reverse complement strand
TTGTTTGTGATATGAGACACAAAAGGCAACTTGCACTCTTACGCAAGAAGCGCTACACTCCACCCCATGCAACGTCGCTTAAGTGAAATATGGACGGAAGAACTGGCCGAACGCGTAGGCTTTATCGGGAAGCTCGGGCCCAACGACCCCCTCATCACCAGCCTGGAATACGACTCGCGCTCCGTTCAACAGGGGAGCCTCTTCTTCGCGCTCCCCGGGCTCCACGCCGACGGACACGACTTTATCGAGCACGCCGTCGAACGCGGCGCGTCCATCGTCGTCTATCAATCAACCCCCCCCTTCCGCGACCCGAACGTCCTGTACATCCGCGTCGCCGATTCCCGCTTCGCCATGTCGGCCATATCCGCTTCCTTCTATGACAATCCGTCCAAAAAGCTCTTCGTCGTCGGCGTTACCGGCACCGAAGGGAAAAGCACCGTCGTCTACCTGATCTATCAGCTCCTCCGCCTGGCAAAGAAGAGAGCCGGCTTCATCTCCACCGTCCAGTACGCCGTCGACGGCAAAGAACATAACAACCCCGAACACCAAACCACCCCCGAAGCCCCCGTCATCCATAAATACTTGTCCGCCATGGTCGAGTGGCGCGCAGATTTCGCCGTCATCGAGGCAAGCTCGCACGGCCTCTCACCCCTTACAAACCGGCTCGGCGACATCGACTTCGACGTTGCCGTGATGACCAACGTCCGCCACGAGCACCTGGAGTTCCACGGCACCTGGGAACAATACCGGGACGATAAGGCCAACCTCTTCCGCGCAATCAACCATTCAAAAAGACTCCCCTCGTTCGCCGTCGTCAACGCGGACGACCCCAGTGCCGACTACTTCGCCAAAGCCACAGAGAAACGCACCTTCTCCTTCAGCCTAAAGCCCGGATCCGCCAACCTCTGCCTCCAGAGCATCGAAAGCCGCGCGGACGGCAACGACTGCATCCTCAAGGAACGCTATTGGCATGAGCTGTACTCCGTCTGCGACAAACTCCCCGGAGCCTTCAACGCAGGCAACGTCATGGCAAGCCTCATCGTCGCATCGTTCCTCACGAAAAAGGCCGTCGTAGACCTGCTCCGCTTCGTCCCCCAGCTGCGCCCCGTGCGCGGACGCATGACCGCCGTCGACAAGGGGCAGCCCTTCGAAGTCGTCGTCGACTACGCCCACACGCCCTCCTCCTTCGAGGCCGTTTTGCCCCCGCTGCGAAAACGCATCGACGACAAGGGAACGCGCATCATCAGCCTCTTCGGCTCAGCCGGAGAGCGGGACACCAAGAAACGCAAGCTGATGGGAGCCGTCGCCGCCCGCTGGTCGGACCTCATCGTCCTTACCGACGAAGACCCGCGCGGCGAAGACCCCATGGCCATACTCGAAGAGATAGCCTTAGGCGTCCAGGGCGGCAAGCGCGGCGAAGACCTCTTCCTTATCCCCGACAGACCACAGGCCATACGGAAGGCGTTCGCCTTGGCGCGCCCCGGCGACCTCGTCCTCCTCTTAGGCAAGGGCCACGAGAACTCCATCATCTATTCGCGGGGAGACAAGAAGACCATCCCCTACGATGAGATAAGCGAAGCCGAAAAGGCCCTTGAAGAGTTGAAAGGAAACGGATGACCAAGAGAGAGACGCCCGCGCGGCTGGTATTGGAGGACGGGGCGGAGTTCGCCGGCTGGTCGTTCGGCGCGGCGCGCGCGCAGGCGGGGGAGGTAGTCTTTACCACCGGCATGACCGGCTACCCACAGACCCTTACCGACCCCAGCTATGCGGGACAGCTCTTGGCGATGACCTACCCGCTTGTCGGCAACTACGGAGTGCCCCTCCAGAAGAAAACGCTGGAGCCGTTTTGCGACGAAGACGGCATCCCCCTCCACTTCGAGTCGGAGAGGATTCAAGTTTCAGGCCTCGTCGTCAGCGAACACTGCCGGGAGCCCAGCCACTTTGCTTCCAGTTGCAGCCTCTCCGCCTGGCTGGAGAAGCACGGCGTGCCGGGGATATGCGGCGTCGACACACGGGCCTTGACGCAACGCCTGCGCGAACAAGGCGTCATGCGCGGCAAGATCATCGTCGACGGGGCCGACGACGTTACCCTGGACTCTGGCGACAGAGCAAACCCCGTGGCCGAAGTCTCCTGCTCTGAGGTGCGCGTCTATGCAGGCAGGCGGATGGGGGAGGGCGTCCCGGCCGTTCCCCTCCGCATCGTCCTCGTTGACTGCGGAGCGAAGGCGAACATCCTGCGCTGCCTGCTCTCCCGCGGGGCGGAGGTGGTGCGCGTCCCCTGGAACTGCGACTTGGCGGGCCTGGACTACGACGGCATCTTCCTCTCCAACGGCCCGGGCGACCCCAAGAGCTGCGGCAAGACGATTGCGACGGTCAGGCGGGCGTTCGCCGTGGGCAAACCCATCTTCGGCATCTGTCTGGGCAACCAGATCATGGCCCTCGCCGCCGGGGCGGACACCTACAAGCTGCCCTACGGACACCGCGCGCAAAACCAGCCCTGCGTCGAAGTGGGGACCCGGCGATGCAGCATCACAAGCCAGAACCACGGTTATGCGGTGCGCGCCGAGAGCCTGCCGAAAGACTGGGAGGCCTGGTTCGTCAACGCCAACGACGGCACAGTCGAGGGAGTGCGGGCAACGGGACTGCCCTTCCGCGCGGTGCAGTTCCACCCGGAAGGCTGCCCAGGGCCGCGCGACACCGAATACCTTATCGACGAGTTTTTACGGGAGTGCGCCCATCGTCATCCTGGGCGTTGACCCCGGCCTGGCCTCATCCGGATGGGGCGTGGTCGAAAAAAACGGCAACCGCGTCCGGCACCTGTCCCACGGCTGCATCGAGACGAGTCCGCGCCAGGCGCATGCGCAGCGTCTGCTTCAAATCTACCAACACATCAAAGCGGTGATAGCCCAGTGGGGCCCCGCATCCGGGGCCGTCGAAACCCTCTACTTCGCCAAGAACGTCAAGAGCGCGATGCCGGTGGCCGAAGCGCGAGGCGTCCTCTGCATGGCAATGGCCGAAGCGGGACTGTCCGTCTATGAATACTCCCCCGCCACGATAAAGCTGGCGATAACCGGCGTCGCCCGCGCCGAAAAGACTCAAGTGCAAGAGATGACCCGCCTGATACTGGGCCTGGAAAAGACGCCCTCGCCCAACCACGCCGCCGACGCACTCGGCGCGGCGATATGCTGCGCGAACACGGCCCTCTTGGGGCCTGCTTAAGTCAAGACCAGAGGTAAATGCGGCGCAGGTACACGCAGATAAAGCCGGAGCCGGCGGCGAGGAACGCAAACCCGCAGGCGGCCAACGCATAGAGGTCGGCGTCCAGCAGGATGTTCCGGCCCAAGAAGGCGAGGAACGCGCCCAGCCCAACGAAGCAATAGTCCTTCAAGCTCCGTTTCCACGCCGCGTAGAGGAAGCTCAACGCGGTAAAGGCCATCACCGCGTAGTCCATAGCCCGAAACGCCACCGGATACCCGTTCGCCAAGAAGAGGGAGGTGTCGTAGGTAAAGGTGTTGATCGGCACACAGTCCGACAAGAACAGCGTGATAATCACCAGCGGGAAGATGATGTTCTCCTCTTTCTCTATCTTCAAGCCTGCGGAGAAGAGGCTCGCCGCAAACAGCGAAAACATCCCGAACAGACGAAAGAACACGAGCGCCCGCGCGCTTAAACCAGGCAAGAAGCCCGGCAGTCCGAACTCCTGGCAGAGGGGGATGTTCAGCCGCGCCGACTCGAAGACAAAGGAAAAAACAAAGAAGATAAAGAGGTGAACCTCGACCGACTGAGTCTTCTCGAACAGATAGAACACCATGATGAGCGCCGCCAATGCAAACAGCAACGAGCCGATCACGGTAACGTACGCCGCGTAAGGCTCAGGCGGCATATTAAGCGCCTCCGCAATATACAGAAACTCCGAACGGTTCTGCGCCTTCCCGACAAGCGCGGGAAACCGGGGAAGCATCTTCCACGAAACGGCAACAGTCGCAGCCAACACCGCCGCGGAAGCGCCGATGCCCACCCGCAATATTTGAATGTGTCTTGAAAGCGTCATGCCCCCCACTCTACCATAAACAGGAGCGCATGTGAAGCGCTTTTTTGTAGCGCCCTACGGCGGCGCCAGCGCCACAGGGCGCCACAGGCGCATTTTGCGCCCTACGGGGCCACGCCCCCAGCACTAGGCTTTTTGCTCGCAATCGGCGTTCCCCAGCTTTCAGCTTTGATTTCACAGAGAAGAGAAGAGAGGAGGAGGGGGGAGCCCCCCCCTACGCGCGCACTTCGTTGCGCGCTACCCCTCCAGCGGGGGCCAGCCCCCGCAACGCCCCCCCGCAGCGCCGCAGGCCGCTGCAAAAAAACGCGGCGCTCTTGTGCGCGACCTGCGCGCTCTTGTGCGCGGGCGGCTTGCTCGGGACGGCGGGGGGCTCGCTGGGCTCGCTGGGCTTTTTGGCTCGAAAGGGGCTCATGCGGGCTTTGCACACGGTCTGGAGGGCGCGGGACGGGGTCTGGTTGCGACTGAAAACGGTGCGGTTTCGATTGAAATTGGCGCAGTTGCTGTTGCAACTGGTGCGGTTGCTGTTGCAACTGGTGCGGTTGCTGTTGCAACTGGTGCGGTTGCTGTTG
>JAITNO010000175.1 GCA_031290405.1 Spirochaetaceae bacterium | reverse complement strand
GGCTCCGTATAACTCCCTCAGAGCGTCGGGGGTGCCGAAAAGCAGGGAAAACACGCTGTTCTTATGTTGTCTGTTCACGCCCATCACGGCCTCCGGATTCGATGATAGGGAATTGCCCGCCGATTTTCAAGAGGGGGCAAAAACATTTGCGCCCCTGCGCCTCTGCGCGAGGGAGGGGAAACAACATCCCGTCACGCCGCGCCGTAAAGCGGCATGCGGATTTTAGCAGCGGCGGTTTGGTCACCGCCGCGGAACTCCTTTAGGGGAGCCGGACGCTTTCAGCGTCGGGCTCCCCTTCTTTTGCGAGGGGGGGGAGCGAGGCTCGTCCTCCGCACCTCCGCGTGAGGCTTGTCCCCCGCCGCCTCGCCGCTCGCCCTCAAGTTATCGGTTCAAATTCCGATAACAAGGGATATGCGTGATTCAATTATTATTAGTTTTATGTTGGTCGCCGGCTTGTCTTTGCCGTGTTTTGCCGAGGCTCCGTCTGTGCCTGCCACGCCGGATATGATTTTGGGGCAGGGTATTTTGGGCGCCAGGGAGATGGCTGATTTCCTTGTTTCGTCGAATCCCGACGTTGACCTTGCATTCGCGAAAAATCTTGCGGAGCTTTACATCCGGGAGGCGCTGGTCGAGGATGTGAACCACGACATTGCGTTTTCGCAAATGTGCCTTGAGACGGGCTTCCTCCGTTTTGACAAGGTTGTAACCATGGGTATGAATAATTTCGGCGGCATCGGCTCCGTTGACGCGGACAACCGAGGCGTGCGTTTTCCTTCCATCTTGACGGGCGTCCGCGCCCAGATTCAGCATCTTAAAGCGTATGCGAGTTCGGCGCCGCTGAAGCACGCATTGACCGACCCGCGCTACTACCATGTTCGTTTTGGTTCGGCGCCTTCAATTCACGGTCTTGCGGGAACGTGGTCGAACGATGCGGCTTACGGGCAGAAGATTAAGGATCTGGTTGACGGCATTTACGTTGTGGCTTTCGGAGGCGCCGGCAAAGACGGCGGAGAAGGCTCACGCGTCGCGCTGTCCTTCTAAAGAACGAGCGAGCATTGTAATTCCAGACTCTGCCGTCTATAGCCGGTTGACCCAGGAGCTATAGCCGGTTGCCCATTAGTTATAGCGAAGAACCCGCCCCCTCATTCTCTATCAAAAGGCGCGGGGCTGGGGTATAGTGGCAGACACTATGAAACGCATCATACTGAAAAAAGGGGAAGAGGAGCGCATCCTGCGGGGGCACCCGTGGGTATACGGCAACGAAGTTGAGCGCATCCTTGAGGGGAAGGGCGACGCCGCCGACGCCGCAGAGCTTGTCGCAGGCGAGCTTGCCGATGTGGAAAGCGTCGGGCGGCGGTATCTGGGGCGGGCGCTCGTCAATCCGGCGTCGAAGATTCTTGCGCGCCTGGTGGGTCCGTCGAAAGAGGGCGTGGATGTGGGCTTTTTCAAGCGGCGCATACGGCGGGCGGTCGAACGCCGCCTCGCCCTGGGGATGGACCCGCGCGCGGTCTCGTGCCGGCTCGTCTTTGCCGAAGCGGATTTTCTGCCTGGGCTGGTGATTGACTGTTTCGCAGGCTGGAGCTTTGACGATGTGCAGCGGGCGGCCCTCCCCCGTCCGCTTGATTGTTCAGCGCTGGAGGGGGCCCTCGGACCGCCGGAAAAGGTTCTTTCGGTCCAGATTTTGACGTTTGCGATGGAGGCGCGCATCCCCCTTATACTCCAGGCGATGAACGAGACGCTGCCGCGCTTTTTGGGGGCCGACGCGCCTCCCGCCGTCATTGAAAAGGTTTCCCGCATCATGCGCGAAAAGGAAAAGATCCCCGAACGGGAGGCGCTCCGTCAGGGGGCCATTCCCCCCAACGGCCTCGTTATTTTTGAAAACGGCCTCCCCTTTGTCGTCGACCTTGAGGGAGGGCAGAAGACGGGGCACTACCTTGACCAGCGGGAAAACCGCCTGTTTGCGCGGCGTTTCGCGGGAAAGAGGACGCTGGACGCGTTTTGCTATTCCGGCGGCTTTGCGATTCACGCCGCGCGCGGCGGGGCTGAGGAGACGCTGGCGGTGGACAGTTCGAAGAGCGCGCTCGACTTGGTGGAAAAGAACGCCCTCTTAAACAACGTCCAGGATAGGATAAAGACGATACAGGCCGACGTCTTCGACCTGCTCACCGGGTACGAAAGGGCAAAAGAACGGTTCGACGCCATCATCCTCGACCCGCCCTCGTTTGCCTCGTCGATGGCGAATCTGGAGAGCGCGGCCGCCGGCTACAAAGAAATCAACCTTAAAGCGCTGAAGATGCTAAACGAAGGCGGCGTCTTAATCACCTGCTCGTGCAGTCGGGCGATGACCGAAGCTCGGTTTAAGCGGATGATTCTGGAGGCGGCGCACGACGCCGAAAGGCGCCTGATTCAAACCGACTTCCGCCCTCAGGCGGGCGACCACCCGATACTCTTAGGCTACGACGAATCCTTCTACCTTAAATGCGGCGTGTACACTGCGGTTTAGGAGAAGGGCCCTCCCTTCTGGGTTGCTTGCATAGGAGGCGGAAATGCGCTAGCCTGAGCGCACCCTAAGGGGGAAATCATTTACAAGGGAACGGATATGGACGACAAAGATAAGAAAAGCATAGAGAGATTTGGGTTTGACGGCGCCAGGAAAGGGGCGGGCGGAGAGTTGGCGGAGCTGGCGCGGAGGTTTAAGCAGCAGCCGCTGGTGTTTACGGGCACGGTGCTCGTGCTGGCGCTGGTGATTGTTGCGTTTGTGTTGCTGCCGATGGATGCCGCGCCGTGGGGCTCAGGCGCTCTGAGCGGCGACGCGCTCACCTTTGGGAGCTACGACGGCGTGCCCATCGAGCTGACGCCGGACAGTTATTTTATCAAGGTGAGGCAGAATTACATTGATTTTTACGCGAACAGCTACGGCTGGCGCGGCGAAAGCGCCGAGATGCCGGCGACGCGGCAGGCGTTTCAGTCGGCGGCGATACGTACGGCGATCTTCGAGGCGGCGAAGGCGGCGCGTTACAGCCCGCCTAAGGCCCTGGTCGACAAGGCCGTCGCCGCTCTTCCCAAGTACCAGGAGGGGGGCGTCTTTTCGGTGCTGCGCTACCGGCAGGAAAGCGCCGCCCGCCATGCTGAGACGATACGGGATGTGCGCGAAGACATGATCATCCGGCGCTACCAGAGCGACGCCGAGGGGGCCTTTGCCGGCGCGGGCGCGGGCGACGCAGGCGAAGGCGACGCGGGCGTCTTCGTGCCGGCCATAAAGGCGTCTTCCAGGGAGAAGGACTTTATCGCGGCTATGGCGCGGCGCGAACGCTCTTTCTCGCTGGTCTCTTTCCCCTACGCCGACTATCCCGATGCGGAGCTCGTCGCCTACACCGAGAAGAACCCCGACGCGTTCAAGAACACCGAGCTCTCTCAGATTACGATTACCTCCGGCGAGAGCGAGGCGGCCTCCGTGCTGGCCTCGATTAAGAGCGGCGCGACGAGTTTCGAGGATGCGGCGAAGGCGTACTCCAAAGATTCGTTTGCCTCTGGCGGCGGGGACGGCGGGCAGCGGATGGCCTACCAGTTTGATTCCCTCATTCCGTCGGCGGACGACCGCAGCGCCGTGATTAACCTTCCCGCGGGGGAGCTGAGCGGCGTGGTAAAGACGAGCGCCGGCTGGGCCATCTTCCGCGCCGAAAGCGCCGCGCGGGCGCCTGACATGGCCGACGCCGGCGTCTTGTCGAGCATACGCTCCCACCTTGTCGAATCCGAGCGCGCCGTCATTGAAGACTGGCTCATCGCCCGTGCTGGAGCCTTCGCCGCCGACGCGGAGGCCCTGGGCCTTGCCGCCGCGAGCCGAAAGCACGACGTTACACCCCTGGACTTCGGCCCCGTGCCCATCAACTACGGCGACAACTCGCTCTTCGGGACGCTGTCCAACCAGAACGTGGCGAACGCCGAACTGCGCGCCGCCGCGCGCAGCGAGAACTTCTGGCGCACGGCCTTCTCCCTGTCCGAAGGCACGGCGTCGGCCCCCTTCGTCATCGACGCCAGTCTTAACAGCGTCGTCGTGCTCTTCCTGCGCGAAGAGGCTGCCGACGACGGCGCCGCCGCCGACAAAGCGCGCGCGGCCTACGTCGACGACTTTATCCCCAAAGACGTTCAGGGCAACTTCAGCATTGCCGTACTCAAGAGCCCCAAGTTCAAAGACTACTTCACCGCGCGCTATGCCGCGCTCTTCACGCCGGAGAATGCCCCGCCAAGCGGCGACTAAACGCCGGCGCGCCGGAGAATGTCCCACCAAGCGGCAATCGAGGGCGGCCTGACGGAAGAAGGCCCCACCCAAGCGGCGGCTGACGACGGCCTGCCGCACAAGGTTCCCGCACGGAGGGGCTTTTCCGTCGTGTATCGCGGGAGGGCCCTGCTGTCGCTCCACGACCCGCTCGGCCAGGCGGAAAGGGTCGTCGAGGCGTTGCTGCCGGCGCAGGAGCGCACCCTCTACCTTTGCCCCTCGCCGCTCTATGCCTACGCGCTCGGCTCCTTCCGGGAGGCGTTGCCGCCCAGCTCCGCCCTCCTCTGCGTGGAGGCTGATAAAACCCTCTACGAATGGACCCTGGCGAACGCTCCCCCCGATGCCCCGCCGCTGTTGCACACCCAAGACCCCCCCTCCCTCTGCCGCTTCGTCCGCGAGACCTGGGGGCCGCGCACCTTCCGCAGGGCGCTCCTCGTCAGGCTTACCGGCGGCTACGACCTGGAGGCCGTGCTCTACGAGGCATTCGTCGACGCCCTGCGCCGCGACATCCAGATACAGTGGGGCAACGCCCTTACCCTCACCCGCCTGGGGCGCCGTTACATCCGCAACGCCATCCGCAATCTCCCCCTCCTGGCCTTCCCCACGACAGCAAGCCTTACAGCCGGCGCCGCGCCCCTACTCGTCGCCGGCGCCGGCCCCTCCCTGGACGCCTTTCTGGACGGGGCGGCAGGCGCCATCGGCCCCGGCGTCTGCGTCGTCGCCGTCGACACCTCACTGCGTCCCCTCCTCGAGCGCGGTATAACGCCGGCCCTCGTCGTCGCCCTGGAAGCTCAGCACTGGAACCTGGCCGACTTCGCAGGCGCCGTCGGGCGGCCCATACCGCTGGCGATGGACTTCTCCGCGCTGCCTGCCACCGCCGGATGCCTTGCCGGTCAGCCCCTCCTCTTCTTTACCCCGTGGACAAAGCTGCGCCTCTTTACCCGCCTCGCCGCAGCGGGGCTCCTCCCGCCCGCCTTCCCGCCGCTGGGATCCGTCGGCTTGAGCGCCGTTGCCCTGGCGCTGCGGCTTACGACGGGCCCTGTCATCACCGCCGGCCTTGACTTTTCGTTCACCGCCGACGCGTATCACTGCCGCGGCAGTCCGGGCCACCGCGCCTTTCTGCAAAGGCGCTCGCGCTTGACGGGGCCCTACCCGTCGGCGGCCCTCTTTCGCGCGGGGAGCGTACGGGCGCTCTCAAAGTCAGGCTTGCCGGTGAGGACCGACCCCTCCTTGCAGCACTACCGCGCGCTTTTCCGCGCCGAGTTCGGCGCGAACGAAAGGATCTTCGACATTGAAGGCGGCGGTCTTTCCCTCGGCGTCCAGACGCTCAGCGTCAGGGGGGCGCTGGCTCGCCTCCGGGCCTCGCCGGCTGCCTTCAAAGCGGCGGGGGATGCTGATTGCGCGGCGCGCGGAGCGCGGCTGCGCTCCTTTATCGCAGGTGAGCGCGCGCTTCTGGAGCGATTGCGGGCGGCGCTTGCCGGCACAGGGGGGGCGCACCTCGACAGCCTCCTCGACGACGCCGATTATCTGTGGGCGCACTTCCCCGATTGCGCGGGGGCGGGGGGCCGGCGTCCTCCCGCCTCCGACGCGGGCTTTCTTAAGCGCGTGCGCGCGGAGGCGGATTCTTTCCTCAAGCTCTGGGA
>JAITNO010000117.1 GCA_031290405.1 Spirochaetaceae bacterium | reverse complement strand
CGCATATCGCTCACTATTCCTTCTATAGTTACGCGCTGGCGGACCTACAGGCGGTCTACGCGGGCGGTACGGAGAACCTCATCACGAACTTCAACTCCGACGTGGTGAGCTACTACTTTATCGCGGACAGCGCGCACTTGGGCGGCACGGCGAATATCAGGGCGACGACGGGGAGCCCCGCCGCGTCGGTATCCATCAAGCTGCGGGACGCGGCAAGCGACCTCGCCACGGGGATCGGAACCGCGATGGCCGCCATTACTCTGCCCGGCGCGGGGCAGTACGCGTTTGTGGAGGTTACGGTCGCCTCGGCCCCCGGCGCGCCGGCGGACCAGGAGGGGAGCCGCATCTATACGATCACGATTCTGGGCTCCACTTCGGGCCTGGTCAAGTGGACGGCCACGGTGTCGAACCCACCTTACCCGGTAACGTCCGTCATCATGTTCGACAAGAGCAGCCCGCAAGTGGCCGTCACGATGGCGGACGTGGGGGACGCTACGGTGTTCACGGTATGGACATTGCCTGAGGCCAGTTACACGCCGGCGACCTTCGTGGTGAGCATGGACAATGGCGGCGTGTCCTACTCGACCAAGGCGATAAGCCCCTCAAGCGCCGAACTTGCCAGCCGGAACGTGGCCCTCGACCTTACGGGGGTGGTTCCCCGTGGCCGAACCATCTCCAACGTGGCGGAGCTGCTGGCCCTGTCGAAGCCCGAAAACCGCACGGAGAGCTGGTCGGTGATTGCGGATATTGTGCTGCCCGGCGCCACCTGGGTTGGGCCAACCGGCTTTACCGGCAAGCTTTACGGCAACGGCCACACCATCGACCTGCCGCTCTCCAAAACATCGGGCAGCGTGGCGATGTTCGAAACCGTTGGCCCGGGCGCAGGCATCTACGATTTGACGCTGAACGTCCACACCCCCGCCGAAGGCGGACAACTCATAGGCCCCACACCCTTGTCCTTCGGCGGCTTTGTGGGGACTATCTCCGGTGCCGCGTCCCCCGCCATCACGCTGGAAAACCTAAAGGTAACGGGAAGCGTGGTGTTCACGAAAGTCACCAACAGCTATATGGTCATGGGCGGCATGATAGGTAATTTGAACTATCAACCTGGAGGTAATCAAACCGTTTCCATAAGGCACTGCGTTTCGGGGCTGAATATTACGTTCAACCTGGATAACACCTCCACAGGTCACAGCGATGGCCATACCTGGGAAATCGGCGGCTTTGTGGGGGAATATTCCGGCAGCAACGTTGTCATCAGCGACTGCTACTCGACAGGGAGCATCAACCTCAACTTCGATGCAGACATGAATCGTGGCTTCGGGGGTTTGAATGTTGGCGGTTTTGTCGCTCTACAAAGAAATAACAGCGCCGGCCAAGCGATTCGCATAGAGCGATGCTATACCACGGCGGAAGTAGTCGTGAGCTGCGGTGCTAATGGTGGCGCCTATAAACAACCCATGTATGTAGGCGGTTTTGCGGGGAGATACCTCAGCACCTATCCCAGCTGCGGCATCAGTAGCTGCGTAACCTTAGGCCCGGCGGTTTCGGTTACCTGGGCCAACGGCGGAACTATAAACACTGGCCGGATAGTGGGCTACAGCACCACCAACCTTTCCGACAACTACGCCGTGAGCAGCACTGCGGGCGACGGCAGCCTCACCTCGAAGGAAGGCCTGGGCGTGCTGTCGCCAAGCGATGTGCCCTGGGCCGCCCTCGGCTACACCGAAGCCAACGGCTGGGACGCCAGCGTAACGCCGCCGGTGCTGAAGTAGGGGGAAGAGCCCCCACATGGAGGCGCGGAGGAATAGAAAGCATTATGTCTTCTCTGTGCCTCCGTGCCTCTGTGTGGGGTTCTTGGGGAGGAGCAGGAGAAAAAATTGTCCAAATGCATTTGAATCATCCTTCCGTTTGTATAGCTTATCGCGGATGATGCCGACAATTGCAGCATGAAAAAGTTTATCGACGATGATTTTTTGCTTTCCACGGCGTGCGCGCGGCGGCTTTACCATGAGGCGGCGGCGGCGGAGCCTCTTTTTGACTATCACTGTCACTTAAATCCGCGGGACATCGCGGAAGATAAGCGTTTCGACGACCTTTCCGAGCTGTGGCTTTCAGGCGATCACTATAAGTGGCGCGCGATGCGGGCGAACGGCGTGGATGAGGCGTTCATCACGGGCGGCGCGGAGCCCGTCGAAAAGTTTTTTGCCTGGGCGGGGACGGTGCCGCGCCTTGTCGGGAATCCGCTGTACCATTGGACGCACCTTGAACTGCGCCGTTGCTTTGGTTTTGACGAGCCCTTGTGCGCGGAGAACGCGAAAAGCGTCTGGGAGGCGGCAAACGCGGCGTTAAAAACCCTCCCTGTGTCGGCGCTCTTCAAAAAGTTCAACGTATTCGCCGTGGGAACGACCGACGATCCCGCCGACGATCTGCGGTTTCATAAGATGGCCGGCGCGGCGCCGACGAAGGTTGTGCCTTCTTTCCGTCCCGACAGGGCCCTCGGTATAGAAAAAGACGATTTTATCGAGTATCTGGCCTTGTTGGGTGGGGCGTCGGGCGTCAACATTGGCTCTTTTGACGACTTTTTGGCGTCGCTTTCGGCGAGCGTCGAAAGATTTGACCGCGCCGGCTGCATGGCGAGCGACCACGACATTCCGGCGGTGTTCTTCGAGGAGCCTCACAGCTGGGTAACGTGGGAAAGGGGGCTTGCCGCCGTCTTTGACCGCCGTCTTTCCGGCAGAATGCCGCCTGAACGTGAAGTCGACTCGTTTAAGTCCTTCGTCCTCCGCTTTCTTTCAGGCGAGTATAGGGAGCGCGGCTGGGCGATGCAGCTCCACATCGGCGCGATGCGTTCGGTGAATGCGCGCATGGCCGCGGCGCTGGGCGCGAACTCCGGCTACGACGCCATGGGAGACGATCGGGTCGTCTCGAAGTTGGCTCTCCTGCTGGGCGCGATCGACGGACGCGGCGGGTTGCCCAAGACTATTCTCTACGGTCTTAATCCTAAGGATATGTATCCGCTGTCCGTGCTCGCCGGTTCTTTCCAGGGCGGCCTTGCCGGTAAGATTCAGCTTGGCTCTGCGTGGTGGTTCCTCGACAGCCGGGACGGCATGGAGGCGCAGCTTAAAACGCTGGCAAACACGGGGCTCCTTTCCCGTTTTGTCGGCATGACGACGGACTCTCGGAGCTTCCTCTCCTACCCGCGCCACGAGTATTTTAGAAGAATCCTCTGCAATATGATCGGCGCTTGGGCTGAGGAGGGCGAAATCCCTTCGGACTTCGCCTTTTTAAGCGGCCTCGTTCGGGACGTCTCGTTCGGCAACGCCTTAACCTATTTTTGCCGTGGGGAGCGGCGCGGGGCATAGGCTTGACGCAACCTGTTTTAGGACTTGACGCATTTATCAACCAAATCCGCCGCCTGTCGCCCGTGGCGCCGGTTGCATTAAGATGGGCGGGCGTGTATAGTGAATGCGGGGGATGCGCTTTTGA
The DNA here is from genome assembly GCA_031290405.1 of Spirochaetaceae bacterium. Taxonomy (GTDB): domain Bacteria; phylum Spirochaetota; class Spirochaetia; order Treponematales; family Breznakiellaceae; genus JAITXS01. Next base: position 3,991 of record JAITNO010000117.1, on the reverse strand, counting down.
AAAAGTCCTTTTTTGCGTTTGGTTTATTGATTTTAGCCGTTTCGGGAATTATAGCCGATGATGCGCCGCCGCCGGGAGGCGAGAGTTTGTTTCTCTATGGTCATCCCGCATATGCCGCCGGCGCGAATTCCGCGGCGGGGGGGCCCCTTTTTTCAGCCGGGCCCTATTCAATCAATGTCAATCCCGCTCTGACGGCCGGATTTCAGGCTCCGGTCGCCGATTTCGGCGTCTCGGTTCTTACGGACACGGCAAGCGCGAAGGCGGGGGCCGCGCTGCACCTCGGCGCCAGCTACCCTACTCGTTGGGGCGTCTGGACGGGGGCCTTGCGGGGTGTGTTTCTCGACTTCGACGCGCTGCCCATCGGCAACAGCGTCACAGGGCACGTCGGTTTTGCCCGCGATGTGACCGAAAACCTCTATATTGGGGTGGGGCTTTCCGCGGGCGGTATGTTCAACGGCGCGGCAAGCGATTTCTATGCGGCGGCGGACGCCGGCGTATGGTATCGCATTAAGGAAATCGCCGTCCTGCCGGTTAAAAACATCCGCTTCGGCGTCGTGTTTCAGAATCTGGGAAAATCATTCAACAATTACCTGCTAGGCGGCGTCAGCTTGAGCTATGGCGCCGGCTTCCCCGGCATCTTTCAACCGAAAGCGGGCGTCGCGGCGGATGTGCTCAGCCTTGACAAGCTCAAACTGGGACTGTCGGTCGACGCATCCTTCCCCGCGTTCTCCAATTTTGTGTTGAATGCCGGCGTCCAGGCGGAGATTGCCGATATGTTCTATGTTTCCATGGGCTGGGACTTTAACGCACGGGAGGGCAGCAACGAGTACGGCACGCACTGGCCGTTTCTGTCCTGCGGCGTCAAATTCCAGATTGACACTTCCGGCGTCAAAGCGCTGGGGAAGGACGGCGTAGAAGAGACCGACGTTAAAATTGACAGCCTCTGGCAGCATCTGCATCACAACATCGAACATATAGCCATCGGCGCCACGGTCAACTTCGGCGCGCGGGACGGTATGCCGCCGGTCATCGACGTCGAAGAGGTTCAATACAAATAAAAGGAGCGCATCATGAAAAACATCGCCATCGCAGGCAAAGCCCTCTGCGCCGTAGTTCTTTTTTCGGTTCTGGTTGCCGGCAACGCGCAGGAGAATAAGAGCGAAGTTTATTACTTTTCGCCCAACGGCGACGGCAAAAAGGATGTACTCGCCATCCCCTTTGCCATAAAAGATTCCCGTTTCATTAAGGAATGGCGTTTTATGGTAACCGATGCCGCCGGCGCCGTCGTCTATTCCACCGGCGAAGAAACAAAAAAGATTGACGAGAACGTCCGCAACTATAAAGAAATCTTTTTGAGCATTTTTAAGCCCAAACAGAGCGTCGACGTTCCCCCAATCGTCCGCTGGGACGGCATGACAAGCGAGGGGAAACGTGCGCCCGACGGGAATTATTATTTTTACATCCTGGCGCGGGACGACAACGACAACTATTCAGAGACGATGCGCTACCGCGTCGTTCTTGACACCACGCCGCCCCAGGTCTCCGTCCAGCAACCGGCCGCGCAGGACAAGTTTTTCGGAACCGGCGCCAAGAAGACCATCATGATACGGCAGAGCGGCTCCCGCGAAGACCAATGGACGGGCGTGATACGCGACGACGCGGGAAAGGCCGTCCGTCATTTTGAATGGGCGGACAGCGCGCCGACGAACCTCGTCTGGGATGGCAAAGACGACAAAGGCATGACCGTCCCCGAAGGCGAGTATGCCTACGCCATATCCGCCACAGACCGTGCGGAGAACCAGTCGCCGCCCGCCGGCGTCGCCGGCATACGCTTCGAGACCATCGTCCCCCAGGCCGAGGCCGGCCGTTCGGCGCCCGAGCTTGCCCCCAACGGACGGACAAAGAGCGAAGCGTTTCATTTTGTCACCAACCTTGAAGGGGGGAACCGGGAAATAAGCGGCTGGACCTTCACCGTCGTCCCCGCCCATGACGCCGGCGCACCGGCCGTCAAGGAATGGAAAGGCGCAGGTGCCGCGCCCCTTTCGACCATCGAATGGGACGGCAAGACCGGCGGCGCAGGCGCCATAGCCGAAGGCGTCTTCAAAGGAATCCTCGACGTTAAACTGGCAAGCGGCGCCGCAGTGCAAGCGGAAACCCCCTCATTCATCAGCACAGGGCTCCCCCCAAAGCTCAACGTCGCAACCATCCCCCCCCTGTTCAGCCCCGACGGCGACAAAAGCGGCGACGAGCTTGACATCAACCTCAGCGCTCAGTCCCTCCTGCCCTTTGAATCGTGGACCTTCGTCATCTACGACCATGAGGTCCCCTTCTGGACGCGCAGCGGCGGCGCCGACGTTCCGCAAAAGTTCATCTGGAACGGCAGAGGCGACGACGGCGTCCTCGTCGAATCCGCGACAAACTACCCCTACGTCTTTACCGTCGTCGACTCGCAGGGACAGCGTTCAGAGGCCGCCGGTTCAATCCAGGTCGACGTTTTGATCATCAGGGACGGCGACAAACTCAGAATGCGCGTTCCGGCGATCATCTTTCGCGCCAACAACGCCGACTTTGTCGCCGACACCGTCGATAAAAAGCGCGGCCTCGACCAGGCCACCCGCGACAACAACGACCGCGTGCTCAGCCGCGTCGCCGAAATACTGCAAAAGTTCCCCGATTACAAGGTCAGGATCGAAGGCCACGCGAACAGCGAAACCGGAACCGCGAAGGAGGAACAGGAGCTCATCCCCCTTTCCCTCAGGCGGGCGCGTTTTGTCCAAGATTGGCTCGCCGGGCACGGCGTCAACGCCGCGCGTCTAAGCGCGGACGGCATGGGCGGCAACAATCCCGTCATGAAAAACCGCGGCGACCGCGCCAACTGGTGGAAAAACCGCCGCGTCGAGTTCATCCTCGAAAAATAGCGCCTTAGGCGGCGCCACAGACGGCGCCGCCGGCCTTTTGCCGGCGCCCTCGCGCACAAAAAAGGCGGCCCGTGCATTGACATTTTTCAAACTCGCCGTATGCTTTGAATCGAAACACTTCTAAAAACCGACGTTTTTAGGAGCGCCCTGCCGTAAAAAATCGAGAAGAACTATGTTTGATGCGCCTACCGTGAGCATTGCTGACGTAAAAAAATCGCCCGTGGAGATTTTTGAACTTGCAAGCCGGAACAAGAATGCCGTGTATGTTTCCAATCGCGCAACCGTTGTCGGCGTCATGCTGACAAATTCGCACTACGATGAACTGGACGGGTCGCAGCGAATATTTGTGGATAAAGCCCTTGTGGGGAAAACTTGCGGTATGCAGAAAATTAAAGCGCAAAAAAATGGAGCTTCGTGTTATTTTTCGTGAAAGCGACAAGGGCGTTGAAGTAATCGAAATTGTCGCCATAGGCAAACGTGATAAATTCACCGCATATTCAAGCGCCAAAAAGCGCATGTAACCAAAGAGCCGAGGGCATCTTCGCCCGTCCCCCGCGCCTCCGTCCCCCGCCTTCTCCCCGTGCGGCCCTCTCTGCGCCGCTCGCGCGGCGCAAAATACCGTTTCATCAGCCGGCCCTGAGCCCGTCGAACTTCCGGCGTCCAGCCTGAGCGGATGCCCACCCCTCGCCCCCCCGCCGGACGCACGTCCAGTCCCGCCGGACATACGTCCAGCGCCGTTGGACATACGTCCAGTCCCGTTGGACATACGTCCAGTCCCGTTGGACATACGTCCAGTCCCGTTGGACATACGTCCAGCGCCGTTGGACGCACGTCCAGCGCCGCTCCACGTACGCGGAAGGCCGCTCCACGTACGCGGAAGGCCGTTCCACGTACGCGGAAGGCCGCTCCACGTACGCGGAAGACCGCTCCACGTACGCGGAAGACCGTTCCATATACGCGGAAGGCCGCTCCACGTACGCGGAAGGCCGCTCCACGTACGCGGAAGGCCGCTCCACGAGAGTCCGAGCCGAGAAAGCTTGAAGACGAGGCCCCCCCGCGCGTCCCATCCGCAA